>JAGVUU010000188.1 GCA_019136105.1 Gammaproteobacteria bacterium | reverse complement strand
GACGGCCAGTGCCGCCTGCACTTCAGCGTCCGCGACACCGGCCCGGGCATCCCCGACCCCGAGCACAGCGGCGTGTTCGAGCCGTTCCACCAGCTCGACAACGGCACGCGCCAGGGCGGCACGGGCCTCGGCCTCTCGATCGCCACTCGCCTCGTGAAGCTGATGGGCGGCGAACGCATCGACCTGAGCAGCGAGGTAGGCCAGGGCAGCACGTTCTCGTTCGTCCTTCCGTTCGAGGTCCGGGAAGCGGCGCCGGTGCCGAACCGCGCGAGCGACGAGTTCAGCGGCCTGCGCGTCCTCGTGGTGGACGACAACCCGAACGGCTACATGCTGCTCGAGGAGATGATGTCGAACTGGTCGGCCGAAGTGACCGTGCTCAATCGCGCCAAGCCGCTCGCCGACCGGCTGCAGAACGCGGTGGCGCGCAACAAGCCGTTCGATGTCGTCGTGCTGGACCACGGCCTTCCCGACGCCACGACCGACGAGCTGCTGCGCGTGATCCGCCTCGACCCGGCCACCGCCGGCACGTACGTGGTGCTGCTGAGCGCGCTCGATTTCGACCCGTCCTACGAGGGCACGCGCGTGATCGCACCCGACGTGTGCATCGCGAAGCCCGTGCGCCAGGCGCTGATGCGCGGCGCCCTTGCCGCGTCACGCGAGCCGCGCCAGGCGCTGCCTGCGCTGCCCGTGCCGGAGGCCGGCAAGCCGGCCGCCGACATCACGCCGCGCGCCACGCTCGGCCTGCACGTGCTCGTGGTGGACGACAACATCATCAACCGTGAAGTGGCGGTCGCGATGCTCGAGGATTTCGGCTGCACGGTCGTGCTCGCGGACGAGGGGCGCGCCGCGGTGGCCCACGCCGAGCACGAGCGGTTCGACCTCATCCTGATGGATTGCCAGATGCCGGGCATGAACGGCTACGACGCGACCGAAGCGATCCGTGCCGACGAGGTCAAGCGCAGCCTGCGTCGCACGCCGATCGTCGCGCTGACCGCCAACGTGATGGCGCGCGACCGCGAACGGGCCATGAAGTCGGGCATGGACTCGTTCCTCGCCAAGCCGTTCAAGTCCACGCAGTTGTTCGACGTGTTGCAGCCCATCGCCGACGCTCGAGGCCGTGCGGTGGCCGCCACTGCCGTGCGCCCGGGTTCGCCCGCACCCGCAGCGGCCACCCCGCGGACACCCCCGGCGGCTGCGGCGGCACCCAAGGCCGCGGAACCGCCGGCGGCACCACGGGCGCCCGCTCCCGCGCCCGTGAAGCCTGAGCCAGTGGTCACGGAGACGATCACGCTGATCCCCCACTCCGCGCTCGCAGAGGCGGCCGCCCAGCCGCCGCTCGATGCCGCCGCCACCGAGGCGGTGCTCGAGTCCACTGGCACTCATGCGGCACCGATCTCGCGCCTGCCCGTACTCGACCTCGAGCAGGTGCAGTCGATCCGCGACCTCGGCAAGCCGCAACTCTTCGAGCGCATGTGCGACATGCTCTACGCGACGTCGAAGGATGCCTTCGGCCGTCTCGACGCCGCGATCGCCGACGGCAACCTCGAGGAAGTCGCGGCGGCGGCACACGCATTGAAGTCGCCGGTGAACAACCTCGGCGGGCGCCGGCTCGCCGACCTCCTCGAACGCTGCGAGGTCGCGGCACGCGAGGGGGCCGACATCGCCGCCGTGCGGCGCTCGGCGGCAGGACTGAAAGCGCATTACGCGGCACTCGTCGCCGCGCTCCAGGGCGAGACCCGCCGCAGCACCGGTACCGGTTGAGGATCCAGGCAGCATGAACCAGACCGTCCCCACCACGATCCTGATCGCCGACGACGACCCGTCCCACCTGATGCTGGCCGAGGCGGCGCTCGCCGGCGCAGGTTTCGTCGTGCACACGGCATCCGACGGCCAGGAAGCGGTCGAGCGCTTTCCGGACGTGAAGCCCGACGTCGTGGTCCTCGACGTGATGATGCCGCGCATGACCGGCATCGAGGCTTGCCGGGAAATCCGGCGGCTCGCCGGCAGCCGCTTCCTGCCGATCCTGATGCTGACGAGCCGCAACGACCTGCCCGCGATCAGCGACGCGTTCGCCGCCGGGGCGAGCGACTTCGCGCAGAAGGGCCTGAACCCGCGCCTGCTCGTCGAGCGCGTGCGCTTCCTGCTGCGCGAGCGCGAGCTGCGCGAGGAGCTGCGCGCGAGCCGCTCGAAGCTGCTGCTCGCCCAGAGCATCGCGCGCGTCGGTCACTGGGAAGTCGCCATCGACGGCACGACCCTGCACGTTTCGCCGATGCTGGGGCAACTGCTGGGCGTGGACGAGAACGCGCTCGCGCGCTACGAGGACTTCGTCGCGCTGCTGGATCCGGCCGAACAGGACACCGTACGCCAGGCCTTCGTCACCTGCGCGACGGGCAACGGGCGCTTCGGCTTCGACCACCTGATCACGTTGCCGGGCGGCAAGGTGATCTGTCTCCACCAGGAGGCCGAACTCGTCGACGGTGGCGGCCCGGACGCCCGCGCCATGATCGTCACCCTGCAGGATCTCACCCGGCTGCACGACGCCGAGGAGACCGTGCGGCTGCTTTCGTACTTCGACGTGGTCACCAAGCTCCCCAACCGCCGCCACCTCGCCGAGCAGCTCGAACAGGCCTCTGCCGAGCCGGCTGGCACCGGGGCCACGGGGGTGGTGACGTTCCGCGTGCATACCTTCGACCGCATCGCCCAGGTGCAGGGCCAGGACTACGCGAGCCGTCTCGTGAAGCAGGTGGCGCAGCGCATCGAAGCCGAGCTCGGCCGCATCGCACAGGGGGGCACGATCCTCTGGCGCGCCGACCTGCCATCGGTCTGCCGCACCGCGGACGGCGAGGTCTCGGTGCTGCTGCGCAGCCGCATCAACGCCGACCACATCGCGACCGTCGTGCACGCGGTCCTCGAGGCGATCGCGGCTGAGGCCGCCCAGACCGCCGACGAATACGTGCCCGCCATCAGCGCCGGTGTGGCGCTGGTGGACGGCAATGCACCCGTCGCCGAGCAGCTGGTGGCGAACGCGCACGCAGCCGCCGAGCTCGCCACGAGCCCGCGCAGCTGTTCGTTCTACTCGCCGCTGCCCCAGGCGCAGATGCGCCGGCGCCTGCTCATCGAATCGTCACTGCGCGGCGCCGTCGAGCGCCGTGAGCTGCAGCTCGTCTACCAGCCGCGCGTCACCCTGGACACCTTCGACCTCGCCGGCGTCGAGTGCCTGGTGCGCTGGGACCACGAGCAGTTCGGCAGCATCCGCCCCGAGGAATTCATCGCCATCGCCGGCGAAACCGGCATCATCGAGGACATCGGCCGCTGGATGATCGACGAGGCGTGCCGGACGCTCGCCGTCTGGCGCGAGCGCTACGAGCGCAGGTTCTTCGTCGCGACGAGCGTCACCGCGCGGCAGCTCCGCGACCCGCGGCTGGTGCAGGCCGTCCACAACGCCTTGCAGAACTACCACCTGCCCGCGGACGCCCTGCAGGTCGAACTCTCCGAGACGAGCATGATCGACGCGCCGGAGGCGGCGCACTCGGTACTGAAGCAGATGCGCAAGGAGGGAGTGCGCATCGGCCTCGACGGCTTCGGCACCGGGCACTCGTCGCTCGGCGTGATCCGCCAGGTGCCGTTCGACTCGATGAAGCTCGACCGCTCGCTGATGGCCGACCTGTACACCGACCCGTGGTCGCAGGGCGTCACGGCCGCGGTGCTCGCGATGGCGCGGGCGATGCGGATCCGGTCGGTGATCGACGGCGTGGACGACGCCGCGACGCTCGAGATGCTGCGCGCACTCGGTTGCGACGAGGTGCAGGGGCTGCACGTCGCACCGCCGATGAAGGCACGCGAACTCGAGGAGTGGTTCGAGCGCGGCGGCGCGCGTCATCTCGCGCGCAAGTTCGACACGATGATCGCCCGCGAGCTCGACCTCGAGGACGGCCCGATCGACGATGTCATGAAGTGGGCGAGCGGCTGAACCGAGCGTTCACCGCGTGCGCTGCACGTATCGCCAGTCGGCCAGCCAGACGCCGTCGCGCTGCACGTCCGGACAGTGCGCCGAGATCCACGCCTGCTGCTTTTCGATATCGGAGGGCGCGCTCTTCGCCGTTGGACGCCGCAGGTTGAGCAGCTTCTCGCGCGCCTCGCGGCAGTCCGGGCTCATGGACTGGAACAGGTCGCCTGCCCGCGCCCTCTGTGACGCAAGCGTCGCCGGGTCATCGCTGCACGACGCGTCGCGCTCCCGCGTCAGCCGTTCGATCTCTGCGGGCCGGTCGCGATCAGCCAGGTACCGACGCTCGTCGCCGGGGCCCGCCTTGTAGGCCTTCCAGTCCCCCTGCAGCACCTGCAGCTGGAACAGTGCGTCCACGCAGCGCACGTCGTCGCGCGCGCCGGCCGCAACATCCGGCACGGTCCGTGGCGGCGCCTCGGCGGCGGCCGGCACGGATTGAAAGGCGGCCGGTGCCGGTTGCATCGGCGGCGGTGCTGGCGGCGAATGCGGTGCCGTCATGACCTCGTAGGCCGTACCCGCCGGCGGCGGCGTGTCGGTGAAGTGCACCTGGCCGCGCGCATCGGCCCACTTGTAGGTCGTGCCCATGAGGAGTGGCACGAGCAAGGCCAGCGCCAACGCCGGCGGCCAACGGTGACGAAGCGTTCTCACGATCGCCCTCCGCACCCTGTTCCGCTGGCTCAATGCTTGCGCCGCACGCGCTCCCGCGCAATACGGCATTATCGCGCCATGCTCCTCGCCTTCACCCGCACCGTCAGCCCGACGCTGGCCGACTGCGAACTGACCCACCTCCAGCGTGAACCGCTCGACGTCGCGCGCGCCGCGCAGGAGCACGCGGCATATGAGACCGTTCTCGCCCGGCTCGGTGCCACCGTGCTGCACCTGCCTTC
>JAGVUU010000173.1 GCA_019136105.1 Gammaproteobacteria bacterium | reverse complement strand
GTATCAGGTTCGACAGTAGACCTGCTTTTGGACGCAGTGGTTGCACGACGCGGGATGAGGATGGCGACCGATGGCGGTATAGTGGGCCTGCGCCGGCATTTCCCTCCTGACATGAGCACTCCCACACCCCCACATGCAGGTTCCGGCGCCCTGGGCCAGCGCCTGCACAATGCCCGGTCGCTTCTCCCCGGACTGGTGATCGCGGGCCTCGTGGCACTGTCGGCCTCCTGGCTGTCGGAGCACTACCACGCCCCGGTCATGCTGTTCGCCCTTCTGCTCGGCATCGCCGTGAACTTCCTGTCGCAGGACGCGCGCTGCCGCCCGGGCATCGACTTTGCGTCCAAGACGGTGCTGCGGCTCGGCGTCGCACTGCTCGGGATGCGCATCACTTTCGGGCAGGTCCAATCGCTCGGCATCGGTCCACTGCTGCTGACGGCTGCCGCGGTCGCGCTCACGATCCTGTTCGGTTGGCTGCTGGCGCGGTACACGCGGCTCGGGGAGGAGTTCGGCGTACTCACCGGCGGCGCGGTCGCCATCTGCGGCGCATCCGCAGCCCTGGCGATTGCCGCCGTGCTGCCGAAGGGGCCGACACATGAGCGCGACACGGTCATGACGGTCGTGGCAGTCACGACGTTGTCCACGATCGCGATGATCCTCTATCCGCTGATCGCCCACGCCGCCGGTCTCGACACGCACGCGAGCGGCATCTTCCTCGGTGCGACGATCCACGACGTGGCGCAGGTGGTGGGTGCGGGTTACAGCGTCTCGACCGAGGCCGGCGACACCGCGACCATCGTCAAGCTGTTCCGGGTGGCCCTGCTGCTGCCCGTCGTGCTGCTGATCTCGCTGCGGTTCCGCGGCCGCGCAGGCGGTGGTGAAGGTGGCGCCCGGACGCCGCTCCTGCCGGCTTTCCTCGTGGCGTTCGCGGTGCTGGTGGCGGTCAATTCGAGTGGCTATGTCCCGCCCGCCGTGTCGGGTTGGTTGCAGGCCGCCTCCGGCTGGTGCCTGGTCACGGCCATCGCGGCGCTGGGAACGAAGACCTCGCTCGGCGACCTCGCGCGGGTGGGATGGACGCCGATCGCGGTGATGGTCGGCGAAACCCTGTTCGTGGGCCTGTTCGTGCTGGCCGGGCTGGCGCTGCTCGGCATCGGTTGAGCCTAGCGACCGACGCCCTCGGTCAGCACTTGCCGCAGGGCCGGCACGACGCGCCCAGCCGGACCTTGCAGCACGATGTCGGCGTGCGGCGAGAGGTCGGTGGGATTCGGGTTGACTTCGATCACGGGCACGCCGCGGCGCAGGGCCGCTTCCGCAAGGCCTGCAGCCGGGTAAACGAGCGACGACGTGCCGATGGACAGGAAGGCATCGCAGTCCGCCGCAGCCTCGTCGGCCTCGACGAGCGCACGGCGCGGGATCGTCTCGCCGAACCAGACGACGTCGGGGCGTAACAGCCCACCGCATGCGGCGCAGCGGGGCAAGGCTGACCTGCGTGAATCCTCGGAGCGCTCGGCGACCACCTGCTCGACGGTGCAGCGGTCGCGCAGGATGTTGCCGTGGTATTCGAGCACGTGCGGGCTGCCGGCCCGTTGATGCAGGCCGTCCACGTTCTGGGTGACGAGCGTCAGGCGCGGCACCTGCTGCGCGAGCTGTGCGAGCGCGACGTGGCCGGGATTCGGGTGGGCTGCGCGAATCATCTCGCGCCGCCACTCGTACCAGCGCCAGACGAGTTCGGGATCGCGCTCGAAGCCTTCCGGCGTGGCGAGATCGAGTGGGCTGTATTGCGCCCACAGGCCTTCCTGCGCGTCGCGGAACGTGGGGATGCCGCTCTCCGCGGAAATCCCCGCGCCCGAGAGCACGCAGACGTGCCGGGCTCGGCGCAGGTGCGCAGCCGCCTGCTCGATCAGCTCGGGCGAGGGGATGGCGGAGTCGTTCTTCACTATCCGCTATCCGCTTGCGCCTCAGGCCGCCTTCGAAGCCCCGGCGAGTTGCCGCAGCACGTACTGCAGGATGCCGCCGTGCTGGTAATAGTCGCGCTCCTTCGGCGTGTCGATGCGCACGCGCGCCTCGAACTTGATCGGCGCGCCCGAGGCCGGGGTGGCGACCACGGTGACCATCTTCGCGGCGCCGGCGTTGAGGCCGATGATCTCGATGCTCTCCTTGCCGGTGAGCCCGAGGCTCTGCGCGTTCTCGCCGTCCCTGAACTGCAGGGGCAGCACGCCCATGCCGATCAGGTTGGAGCGGTGGATGCGCTCGAAGCTCTCCGCGATCACGGCGCGCACGCCGAGCAGCATCGTGCCCTTGGCCGCCCAGTCACGCGACGAACCCGTGCCGTATTCCTTGCCCGCGAGCACGATCAGCGGCGTGCCCTCGGCCTTGTACTTCATGGCCGCGTCGTAGATCGACATCTGCTCGCCGGTGGGCACGTGCACGCTCACGCCGCCCTCGGTGCCCGGGCACATCAGGTTGCGCAGGCGGATGTTGGCGAACGTGCCGCGCATCATCACCTCGTGGTTGCCGCGGCGCGAGCCGTACGAGTTGAAGTCGGCCGGCTGCACGCCCTGCGCCATGAGGTACTTCGCGGCGGGGCTCGACTTCGAGATGTTGCCGGCGGGCGAGATGTGGTCGGTGGTGACCGAGTCGCCGAGCACGGCAAGCACACGCGCGCCGCGGATGTCGGCGACCGCTCCCGGAGTCATGGTCATGCCGTCGAAGTAGGGCGGGTTGCGCACGTAGGTCGACGTGCCGTCCCACTTGTACACCTCGCCCTGCGGGACCTGGATGGCGTTCCAGTTCTCGTCGCCGGAGAACACGCTCGCGTAGCCCTGCTTGAACATGCCCGAAGTGACGGACGCCGCCACGGCGGCTGCCACGTCCTGCGCAGTCGGCCAGATGTCCTTGAGGAACACTGGCTTGCCGTCCGTGCCCGTGCCGATGGGCTCGACGTTGAGGTCGATGTCCATCGTGCCCGCGAGCGCGTAGGCGACCACCAGCGGCGGCGAGGCGAGGAAATTCATCTTCACTTCGGGGTGCACGCGGCCCTCGAAGTTGCGATTGCCCGACAGCACGGACGTGGCGATCACGTCGCCGGCCTTCACGGCATCGGAGATCTCGGGGCGCAGCGGACCCGAGTTGCCGATGCAGGTGGTGCAGCCGTAGCCCACAAGGTAGAAGCCCACGCTCTCGAGGTCGACGAGCAGGTTGGCGGCCTTCAGGTAGTCGGTGACCACGCGCGAGCCCGGGGCGAGGCTCGTCTTCACCCAGGGCTTCGAGGTGAGGCCGTGCTTGCGGGCATTGCGGGCGAGCAGGCCGGCAGCGACCAGCACGGCCGGGTTCGAGGTGTTGGTGCAGCTCGTGATGGCGGCGATCAGCACGGCGCCGTCGGCAACCTCGAAGGACTTGCCGGCGGTCGCCGCAGTGCCCTTGCCGGTCGCGCCCGGATTCTTCTGCGCGCGTTCCTCGGCCATCTTGGCGTGCGTCCTGCGATACGTGTCCTTGGCGGTGCGCAGCGGCACGCGGTCCTGCGGGCGCTTCGGGCCCGCCAGGCTCGGCTCGACGGTGGCCAGGTCGAGTTCGAGGACGTCGGTGTAGTCCGCCTCGCGCATGCCGTTCGTGCGCCAGAGGCCCTGTGCCTTCGCATAGGCCTCGACGAGCGCGATCTGCTCGGCGCTGCGGCCCGTGAGCTCGAGGTAACGGATCGTCTCCTCGTCGATGGGGAAGATGCCGCAGGTGCTGCCGAACTCCGGCGCCATGTTGGCGATGGTGGCACGGTCGGCGAGCGGCAGGCCGGCGAGGCCGTCGCCGAAGAACTCGACGAACTTGTCCACCACGCCCTTCTTGCGCAGCATCTCGGTGATCGTGAGCACGAGGTCGGTGGCCGTGGTACCCGCGGGCAACGAGCCCTTGAGGCGGAAACCGATGACCTGCGGGATCAGCATGGTGACCGGCTGGCCGAGCATCGCGGCCTCGGCCTCGATCCCGCCCACGCCCCAGCCGAGCACGCCGAGGCCGTTCACCATCGTGGTGTGCGAGTCGGTGCCCACCACGGTGTCTGGGTAGGCGCGCTTCGAGCCGTTCTTGCCCTCGGCGAACACCACGCGTGCGAGGTGCTCGATGTTCACCTGGTGCACGATGCCCGTGTTCGGCGGCACGACCTTGAAGTTGCTGAACGCCGTCTGGCCCCAGCGGAGGAACGAATAGCGCTCGCCGTTGCGGGCGAACTCGATGGTGTTGTTCTTGCGCAGGGCGTCGGGGCCGCCGTACTCGTCCACCTGCACGGAGTGGTCGATCACGAGCTCCGCGGGCGCGAGCGGGTTGATCTCCTGCGGGTTGCCGCCGAGGCGCGTCATGGCTTCACGCATCGCGGCGAGGTCGACGATCGCGGGCACGCCGGTGAAGTCCTGCATGATCACCCGGGCCGGGGTGAAGGCGATCTCGTGGCTCGGGGTCGCCTTGGCGTCCCACTTGAGCAGCGCCTCGATGTCCTCGCGCGTGACGTTGACGCCGTCCTCCGTGCGCAGCAGGTTCTCGAGCAGGATCTTGAGCGAGAAGGGCAGGCGGGCGAGGTCGTGGCCCTGGATCGCGGGCAGGCTGAAAATCTCGTAAGACTGGCTGCCCACCGCCAGCGACTGGCGGGTCTTGAAACTGTCGCGCATGAAACCTCCGGGAAGCAGACGTGCCCTGTTTAGCCGCGGAATTATAGCGGGTCAGGGGGTCCCTGCGGCAGGGGCCGGGGGCCGTCAGGGCGCGGTTGCAGCTCCGACCCCGCCGATGACCGCACCCCCGAGACAGGCTTCACCGTCGTAGAAGACGGCCGATTGGCCCGGGGTGACAGCTCGCTGGGGAGCCTCCGTCCGCACCCGGCAGCGTCCATCGTCGCCAACAGTGACCGTGCAGGCC
>JAGVUU010000329.1 GCA_019136105.1 Gammaproteobacteria bacterium | reverse complement strand
GCTGGCTCAGCGCCTCGAAGCGGGCGTCGGCGGCTGGTTGTGCGGCGAACGCGGGCAGCACGAGGAGCGCCAACGCAAGCCAGGCGGCGTGCAGGGTGGCGAATCGGGCGATCGAGGGACGCATGGCGTGCTCCGGTCCGGAGGTGAGGCGCGGTATGCTGCCACGACCGATGACCGCAATCACGCGCGGCGCGACCGCATGAGCACCCCGACCGACCCGCGGCGCGCCCTGTGGCGCAATCGCGAGTTCACGCGATTAATCACGGCGCGTTTGCTCGCCACGCTCGCGGTGCAGATGCAGACCGTGGCCGTCGGCTGGCAGGTGTATGCCGTCACGCGCGACCCGTTCGACCTGGGACTGGTGGGGTTGTCGCAGTTCCTGCCGTTCGTGCTGTTGATCCTGCCCGCCGGCCACCTCGCCGACAGCCAGGACCGTCGCCGCATCCTCGCCGTGTGCTTCGCGCTCGAATGCGTGTGCGCGCTGCTGCTGCTCGCGTTCGCGGTGCACGGCCTCGAGTCGGCGCGGCCGGTGTTCGCGGTGATGGTGCTGTTCGGCATCGCCCGCGCATTTGCGATGCCCACCGGGCAGGCACTGCTGCCGAACCTCGTGCCGCGCGCGCACTTCGGCACCGCAGTCGCGATCAATTCCTCGACGTGGCAGGTGGCGACCATTGCCGGCCCGGCGCTCGGCGGCATCGTCTACCTGCTGGGTGCGCCCGTGGTTTACGCAAGCGTTGCAGTGCTGCTCGCAGCCTCGGTGGCGATGGTACTCACGCTGCGGGCCGGCGGGCGCGACGAGGCGCGCTCGACCGAGCCGCCCGGCTGGGAGGCGCTGCTCTCCGGGCTGCGTTTCGTGCGCTCGCGACGGCTGGTGCTCGGCGCGATCTCGCTCGACCTGTTCGCCGTGCTGTTCGGCGGCGCGACGGCGCTGCTGCCGGTGTACGCGGCGGACGTGTTGCACGTGGGGCCCGCCGGCCTCGGCTGGTTGCGCACGGCGCCCGGCATTGGCGCCGCGCTCTGCGGCGTTGCGCTCGGCTTAATGCCGATCACGCGCCACGTGGGGCGCTGGATGTTCGGCGGCGTGATCGTGTACGGGCTCGCGACCATCGTGTTCGGCGCCTCCACCCACTTCTGGCTGTCGCTCGTCGCGCTGCTCGTGATGGGCTCGGGCGACATGGTGAGCGTGTACGTTCGCCACCTGCTCGTGCAGCTCGAGACGCCGGACGAGATCCGGGGCCGCGTGAGCGCGGTCAACGCGGTGTTCATCGGTGCCTCGAACGAACTCGGCGAGTTCGAGTCCGGCGTGACGGCGGCATGGTGGGGCACGGTGCCGGCGGTGATGGTCGGTGGCTGCGCGACGCTCGCGGTGGCAGGGCTCTGGTCCCGGTTGTTCCCCGAGCTGTCGCGCATGGACCGCTTCCCCGGCGCGGACTCGTGACACCTGTTTTTATATACAGTATCTTCCGCCCATGCGGCGGGAGGACAGGCACCAGGTAGAAAAGGGGCGCGGGGCGGTCACGAATCCCGCCGGCCGGTTTGAGTCCACTCGGCTCGAGGCCGCCGACGACGGCTGGGGCGGCCTCGACGAGCCGCCGCGCCGTCCCGAAACGGTGCTGCTGGCCGACCGGCCGCGCCACGCGATCACCCGCAACACTTCACCCGACGTGCCGTTCGACCAGTCGGTCAACCCGTACCAGGGTTGCGAGCACGGCTGCATTTACTGCTTCGCCCGCCCGTCGCACGGCTATTGGAACCTCGGTGCCGGGCTCGACTTCGAAACGCGCATCTTCCACAAGCCCGGGCTCGCGCAGCTTCTCGACCGTGAGCTTGCCGCGCCGGGGTACGAATGCAAGCCGATCAACCTCGGCGCCAACACCGATCCCTACCAGCCGGCCGAACGCGAGCACGGCACCACGCGCGCGCTGCTCGAAGTGCTGCTCGCGCACCGCCACCCGGTCACCCTCGTCACCAAGGGCGCGCTGATCCTGCGCGACCTAGACTTGCTCGCCGAGCTGGCCAGGCAGCAGCTGTGCTCGGTCGCCGTGAGCCTCACCACGCTCGACGACGCACTGAAGCGCACGCTCGAGCCGCGTGCCGCAGCGCCGCGCGCGAGGCTGCGAGTCATCCGGGAACTGGTGGGGGCCGGCGTGCCGGTCACGGTGCTGCTCGCGCCGATGATCCCGGCGCTCAACGACCACGAGATGGAGCAGCTGCTGCAGGCGGCGGCCGAAGCTGGCGCCAGGAATGCGGGCTTCATGTTGCTGCGGCTGCCGCACGAGCTCGGCACGCTGTTCGAGCAGTGGCTGCGCGAGCACTACCCGCAGCGTGCCGACAGGGTGCTCAACCTGCTGCGCGACGCGCGCGCGGGCAAGCTCAATGACCCGCGCTTCGGCCACCGCATGCGCGGCGAGGGGCCCTATGCCGTGCTGCTCGCGGCACGATTCAAGGCGGCTTGCCGGCGTTTCGGGCTGAACGAGGCGCGCGGGCCGACGCTCGATTGCAGCCAGTTCATCCACGATCCCGGCGCACCGCAGCAGGGTGAATTGTTCGGCTGAGCTGTGCGACGGGCGGCCGGCTTGGCACCCGCACCCTTGTCGTATACTCGGACGGCACCGGAGGGCATCCGTCATGACCCACACGCGCAGGAGCAGGGAGTCGCTGGCGGCCGCATCGCGGTCCGCGCTAGGCGTCGGCGCCGTGGCGTTGTTCGTGGCGGGCTGCATGACCGCGAAGGTGGACGAGACGCGCCAGGTGGCCGCGGCCATCCAGGCCGACGAGTCGATCGTCGTGCTCAAGAAGCCGCAGCTCGAAGGCCTCGGCACCGAGGAGAAGTTCGTCGATTGCGTGCAGGAAAACCTCGGCGGCGAGCTGGTGCACCCGGAGGAAGGGCAGCAGGCAAAGGCGGGCAAGTCGGCCGTGCCGTTCAAGATCTTCGGCGAGCAGCAGTTCAGCGACGCGCTGTTCCCGTGGTTCGAGCCAAGCACGGCGCCGGCCAATGCGGCGGGCCTGCGCGCGCTGCTCGAGCGGCCCGGCGTCGCCGAGCGACTCGGCCAGATCGGCGTGCGCTACGTGGTCTGGCTCGAGGGCAGCACCCGCAAGACCGACAGCGGCGGCAGTGTCGCCTGCGCGGTCGGCCCCGGCGGCGGAGGCTGCTTCGGCGTCGGCTGGTGGGAAAAGCAGTCAGGCTACGTCGCGTCGGTATGGGACCTGCGGTCGGGTTCCGAGCTCGGCTCCGTCAGCACGGACGTCACCGGCACTTCGGTCCTGATCGGGGCGGTCGCGCCGATACCGATCATCACTCCGGTCCAGCGCACGGCGTGTAATCGATTGGCCGACCAGCTGCGTTCTTTCCTGGTGGGCGAGGATCTTGCCGGAGGCGGCGCAGCGGCTGCTGCCTCCTCCGGGGGCGGGTCCCGTTGAACCTGAGCCCGGCCGGGCGGATCGAAGGTGGTGTGTGGCAAGGCGCGGGGCGCAGGCCCGGATGCCGTCGTGAGCGGAGAAGTGCTTGATCAGGCTGCAGAATTTCGCATGGACGGGCCTCGTGGCCGCAATGGCGCTGGCGTCGGGCGGTTGCGCGACCCCCAGCGTCTCGATGCCGTCGCCGCAGATGCCCTCGTCCACGCCGAGCGGCAGTTCGTCGCCGTCGGGGTCGTCGGGCAGTCCGTCGAGCTCGAGCGGACAGCAGTCGCCAACGGGTGGCCAGCCGGGCTCGTCGGGGAGCCCGTCATCGACGGGCAGCCCGCCCGCCGGCTCGGGACGGCAGCCGTCCGCCTCGAGCGGACCACCTGGATCGTCCGGTGGCGCACCGGGTGCTTCTGACCCGAGCAACCCCGGCTCCTCGCCGGGGCAGGCCGGCGAGCCGGCGCCGCAGCGGTGGCCGACACCCGCGTCCGAAGGTTCAGGTCAGTCTGGGCGGGCCCCGAACACGGGTGCCCGGTCTCCATCGGGCAGTTCGTCAGGCCAGACCGCCGGCCAGACGAGCGGCGCCACGGCACCTGCCGGCGGCAACAAGGGCGGCAGCACGGGTGGCAATACGGGCAGCAGCGGCGGCGGTGACACCACCGCCAGCGCAGGCGGCAACAACGGTGGCGGCTCCGGGCCGGTCACGGCCGATGACCGCCGCGCGCAGATCGACCGCCGCTTCGACGAGACCTTCGCGGTCTTCGACGAGCGCATGCGCAAGGAACAGGAAGCCGCCTCGCAGGAGCGCGCAGCGCGAGGCAGCGGTTCCGCGGGTGGCGACGGCGCCGAAGCGGGTGCAAACGGTACGGCCGGCGAGGGTCGCGAAGCGGGCGGCGGCGAGGCCGCGAGCGGTGAAGGCCCGGGCACCGGGCGCAGTGGCACACCCGGCGGTCGCGGCGAATCCGCCGGCGAGCAATCCGGTGAAGAGGGTGGCGGTGGAGGCGTCGGTGGCGGCGGGCCGAAGGGTGGCGCGGGCCCCAACACAGTGCCGTCCGACATCCCCGACGGCCGCGACGACGACATCGTCGCCCGGCAGCTGCGCGAGGCTGCGATGAAGGAAACGGATCCTGAGCTGCGCGAACGGCTCTGGGAAGAGTACCGGCAGTACAAGAAGAGCACGCAGTGAGCGTCATCCCATTCCACTCCCGCAGCTGGTCGGCACTCTTCGCCTTGCTGCTCGCGGGCACGTTGCTTGCCGGCTGCGTCGTGAACGAGCAGCGGCCGATGCCGCGCATTGCCGCCGAGCGCGCGACGACGGAGGTCGCGGCAGACGAGCTGCTCGACGTCGGCGTGCGCCTGTTCGACCCCAACGTGCCGGAGGACGAAAAGGAGCGCGAGAAAGAGCGCATCTATCCGGAAGTGCGCAAGGCGGAATCGCGCTACATCCCGGTGCTGATCCGCGACACGCTCGAGGACACCGGCCAGTGGGGCCAGGTGCGCGTGCTGCCGCGCGAC
>JAGVUU010000046.1 GCA_019136105.1 Gammaproteobacteria bacterium | reverse complement strand
AGAAGCGCACAGAACCGCGCGCGTTGCCGGCCACCAGCGACGGCGCCACCGGCACCGGAGCGAACTGCGGTTCACCGGTCACCGGATCGACGCCCGTCTGCACCAGGCGCTCCTGCAGGTTTCCGCCGATCAGCTCGAGCTCGTTGTCGGTCACGAGCAGTTCGCGATAGGCGTGCTTCTGCAGTGGCTGGTCCGCGGAGGCCGCGTCCGTGAGCTCGAGCTGTGCCGCCGGGACGCGCGCCGCGCCGGCAGCGTCGCGGTCCGAGTGGCATGCGGTGCAGGTGTTGTCCGCGAGGACGGTCACGCCGTCGGCGGCCAGTTGCACCCGCGGCTTGCTCCACAGCGGATGGACGTGCGCCTCGTAGTGGATCGTGGCGCGGCAACCGGACGGCCACGACGATCGGCAGTCGGCGGCCGTCGGGGGCGGGGTCTCGAGATCCGCATACCGGTATGCGAACGAGGCGTCCGGCGCCCGGCCGGCCGCGACCGGGTCGGTCCACACGTCCTCGTGGACGAGGTCGGGCGAGAGCAGCAGTGCCGCGCAGTCGGTCTGGCAGCTGATGCGGGCGCGCACTTGTGCCATCGTCTCGCCGAAATCGGCGAACAGCGCCGGGTTGGTGTTCGGGAACGGCTGGCCAGTGGTCGCGGCGCCGGCGTACGCCGGGGCGAACAGGTCCTCGCGCCCGTGCGACTCGCCGCTGGCCGGGTCGTGGCAGCCATTGCAGCGCAGTTCCTCGCCCGCCCGAACCTGCAGCCAGTTCTGGTGGCGTGGGCTGATGCGTCGCCCGTCGGCGTCGAGGACCGAGATGGCGAACGGCACGTCCGCGGGCACCTTGACGCGCACCGAGCCGTCGGGCTCGACGGGCGCATAGCCGAGGATCTCGCGCATGCCGAAGGCCGCGGTCACCCCGAACGCGCTGTTGTCGAAGTCGCGCACTTCGTCGTCCGGCATGCTTACTGCTTTCTCGATGCGCAGGAAGCGTGCGGGGCGCTGTGCGGCGGTCGTCCGACGCGGGTCCGCGAGCGCCGCGATGCCTCCCGGCGCGGCGTCCACCCCGTCGATGTCGTAGACGCTGCGGATGTCGAGGATGCCGACGCCCTCGGCCTCGAGGTCCGAGTCGAAGTCCACCCCGGCCACCCGGTCGAGCAGCACCGGCGGCAACGCCTGCGGCTGCAGCGCGACGACCTCGCTGTAGGCGAAGCCCTCGCTGGGCGGCACGACCGGCCGTTGCGTGCGGTCACGCGGGTCGTACATCCAGACGCCGTACAGCGGCGGCGCCGTTGTCGCGCCCGGGGCCGCGAGGCGATCCTCGGTGCAGGGCACGATGCGCTCGCCTTCCAGCAGCCGGCACTGGGTCCAGGTGACCAGCAGCCGGCCGGAGCCGTCGCGCAGTGGATAGGCGGACGCGTAACGTCCGCCCGGCGATGGCTCCGGCAGGGTCGACACGACGTTGACCGTCGCCGGAACCTGCGCCGGCCCGGCGAGAATGCCGCGGTTCGGGCGCGTGGGCTGGGTATTCTCGACGTAGTTGCCGACGTCGATCTCGAGCAACTGGCCGCCGTTCTCCGGCGCAGTGAACGGTTGCGCCCGGGCCACGACGCGACCCGGGCCGGCCGGCCGCGGCTCGAGGAAGTGGACGTCGCTGTCGTCGGTGCCGGTGTCGTGGCTCTGCGCGCCGTAGAGCAGCTGCAGGCCGCTGCCGTCCGGTCGCACCGTATAGAGGTTGATCTCGTTGTTCGGGCCCGCGTTCTCCCAGCGGCTGAAGACGATGCGGCCATCGTCGAGCACTGCCGGGTCGAGGTCGTGGCTCTGGTTGAAGGAGACCTGCCGGATCCCGGAGCCATCCGCACCCATGACGTGCAACACGAAGGCTGGCTCGCGGCGGTCCTCGTCCTGGGCGGCGAACTGGGGCTTGCCTTCGTCGAGGAGAATCGCGCGCGACCGGCGCTGCCGGGTCGAAGTGAACACGATGCGTCCGTCGGGGAGGTAATGCGGCGCGAGGTCGTGGCCCTCCTCGGCGACGAGGTCGGACTGGATCACGCGCCGCAGCGTGCGCGTCGGGATCTCGTACTCCCAGACGTTCCAGGTCGGCTGGTCCTCCTCGTCGGCGCCTTCGATGAGCGGCTCGCGCATCGCGAACACGAGCTTGGTGCCGTCATACGACGGTTCGACGCCGCGAACGTCGCCCTCGCCCTGCGTGATCTCGAAGGTGACGTTGCGCTCGGTCGCGGACGGCGAAGCGCGGTCGCGCACGAAGAGATCGCCGCCCGGCTCGAAGTCGAGCAGCCGGCGCACGTCCTGGGCCGGCGCGTTCGCGACCGGCACGGGTCGCTTGACGTAGGCGATGGGGAAATCGAGCACCACCGGGTCCGGGCCCTGGCCCGAGCCCGGCGACAGGTCGCTCCCGCCGTCGCTGCTGGTGCATCCAGCGAGTGCGGCCAGCACGCACGCGAGCGCGGGCAGCGACTGCCGGCGCAGGGCCGCGCCCGCCGTGTTCGTAGCGATTCTGCGCATCTGCCGATCCTCGAGGTGTCGTGACGCGTCGGCGCGCCCTCTGCGCGCCGTGGCAGGCACTTTCTCTCATACCGGCTGTCGCACTCCATGTGCCGCGACGTGATGTGTGAGCGGCCTCTCAGATCGCCCGCTTGTGTGAGGTGAATCGCAGAACGAGACGGTGCGCTTGGCGCGCGACTCTCGGCAATCCACATTGCGCCCCGTCGGCGTGATCTGGCAGCCGCGCCTGGACGCGGCGCTCGGGACGGGAGATCTGTACATGCCCACGGAATCGAAGATCGGTGCCTCGCGACGGGGCGTGACGCTCGCGGCACGGCTCGGGTGGGCCGCTGCGCCCGGCCGGGCGCTGCTGCTCGGCGGGCTCGTGCTTCTGGCGTTCGCGGCGCAGCCCGCGTTCGCGGACGCGCGCAGCCAGGCGAAGCGGCTGCACGACCGCATCGCCGGCGTGCCCGCGTCGCCGGCCGTGCTCGACGACATGGCGGCCGACATCGCCGCGGGCCGCACCATCGACGCCGCATACACGGCGATGGAGAACCGGTCGTTCTACGACGTCACGCTCAAGAACTTCGCGATGCCGTGGACCAACCGCGACCAGACGATGTTCGCGCCGCTCAACGACTACGTGGCCACGGTCATCGGCATGGTGCGCGACGACGTGCCGTTCAACGGCGTCCTCTCGGACGACATCCTCTACGTCGGCAGCGGCGTGGGCGGCGCGCCCGCTTACTCGCCTTCGAGCAACGCCCACTACGAGGCCCTCGAGGCGGCCGGTGCCAACCTCAAGACCGCGCTGGTGCGGACCACGCAGTCGTCCGCCGCGGGCCTCCCGTCCGACGCGACGGCCGGCGTGCTGACCACGCGGGCCGCGGCACAGGCGTTCTTCATCGCCGGCACGAACCGCGCGATGTTCCGCTACACGATGCTCAACCACCTGTGCGAAGACCTCGAGCAGATCCAGGATCCCACCCGGCCGCCGGATCGCGTCCGCCAGGACGTGAGCCGCAGCCCGGGCGGCGACAGCCGCGTCTTCCGCAACAACTGCGTGGCCTGCCACGCGGGCATGGACCCGCTGACGCAGGCGTTCGCCTACTACGACTATGACGATGCGGCTGGCCGGCTCGTCTACAGCAACGGGCAGGTGCGGCCCAAGTACTTCAACAACGACGAGACGTTCCGTCCGGGGTTCGTGACGCCGGACGACCGGTGGGACAACTACTGGCGCAAGGGCCGCAACGCACTGCTGGGCTGGGACCCGTCGCTGCCCGGCAGCGGGCAGGGTGCCAAGTCGCTGGGCCGCGAGCTGGCCGGCAGCGAGCGCTTCGCCCGCTGCCAGGTGGAGAAGGTGTTCAAGAACGTCTGCTTCCGGGTGCCGAGCGACGCCCAGGACCGGGCGCGCGTCGATGCGATGACTGCGTCGTTCAAGGCGAACAGGTACAGCCTCAAGCGCGTGTTCGCCGAAGCTGCCACCTATTGCATCGGCGAGTAGGAGACCTCCAATGCGCAGCGGCTACACACACAAGACGCTTCTCCGCGCGACCGCCACGCTCGGCCTGCTCGCGCTGCTCGCCGGCTGCGGCGGCGGCGCAAAGACTACCGAGAACCCCGTGACGTCGGGCGGGACGCCGCCGGCCTACAGCGGGCCGGCGCCGGCCACCGCGGACGTGCAGTCGTTCAAGATCAACCTGTGGGACAACCTGAAGGCGAGCAACCGCTGCGGCCAGTGCCACGGCACGGGCGGCCAGGCGCCGCCGTTCGTCCGCCAGGACGACATCAACCTCGCGTACTCGGCGGCCAACGGCATCGTCGATCTCGCTTCGCCGCGCGACTCGCGGCTGGTCGCCAAGGTGGCGGGCGGGCACAACTGCTGGCTCGCCAGCGCGGATGCCTGCGCCGACATCCTCACGACGTGGATCAGCAACTGGGCGGGTGCCACCGCCGGCGGCGGCGCGACCGTCGAACTCAAGGCGCCGCCGCTGCGCGACCCGGGCGCCAGCAAGAACTTCCCGGTCGACTCCGGGCTGTTCGGCACGACCGTGCACCCGCTGGTCACTCAGTACTGCGCGCGCTGCCACGCGCCGGCCGCGGCCAGCGCGCAGTCGCCGTACTTCGCCTCGCCGGATGTGAGCGAAGCGTATGCGGCCGCGCGCGTCAAGATCAACCTCGACCAGCCTGAGCAGTCGCGGCTCGTCGAGCGCCTGCGCAGCGAACTCCACAACTGCTGGACCGACTGCACCGCGAACGCAAACGAGATGGAGGCGGCGATCCGCGCCTTCGCGGGCTCCATCGCCCCGACGCAGGTCGATCCTTCGCTCGTGCTGTCGAAGGCGCTGCGTCTCTACGATGGCACGGTCGCGAGCGGCGGCAACCGCTACAACCGCAACGTCGTCGGCCTGTGGGAGTTCAAGACCGGCACCGGCAGCGTCGCCTACGACACGAGCGGCGTCGAGCCGGCGCTCAACCTCACGCTGTCGGGCGACGTGACCTGGATGGGTGGCTGGGGCATCAACATCAAGCGCGGCAAGGCGCAGGGATCCACGAGCAGCAGCCGCAAGCTGCACGACCTGATCCAGAGCACGGGTGAGTACTCGGTCGAGGCGTGGGTCGCCCCTGGCAACGTCGCGCAGGAGGAGGCGCGCATCGTGTCCTACTCCGGCGGGACCACGAGCCGCAATTTCATGCTCGGCCAGACGCTCTACAGCTACGACTTCTTCAACCGCGCGAGCACGACGGACGCCGCGGGCGACCCGAAGCTCACGACGTCGGACGATGACGAGGATCTGCAGGCGACGCTGCAGCACGTGGTCGCGACCTTCGACCCGGTGAACGGCCGCCGCCTGTACGTCAACGGCGAATACACGGACGACCCGGACCCGACGCGCGGCGGCACGATCGCCGACTGGGACGACACCTTCGCGTTCGTGCTCGGCAACGAGGTCTCGGGCGACCGGCAGTTCGAAGGCATTTTCCGCCTGGTTGCCGTCCACAACCGTGCCCTCACGGCGGACCAGGTGCAGCAGAACTTCCAGGCCGGCGTCGGCGAGAAGTACTACCTGTTGTTCTCGGTCAGCCACCTGGTGGACATGCCGCAGGCCTACATCATGTTCGAGGTGAGCCAGTTCGACAGCTACAGCTACCTGTTCGACAAGCCGACGTTCATCAGCCTCGACTCGTCGGCCCGCACGGGCAGCATTCCGATCGCCGGCATGCGCATCGGCGTGAACGGCGGCGAGGTCGACGTCGGGCAGGCCTACCGCACGCTCGACGCGGCGATCACCGATTCGGAGTTCGGGCCGCTCGGCCAGCCGTTGTCGAACATCGGTACCGTGATCGAGCTCGAGAAGGGTCCGGAACTCGACGAGTTCTTCCTGACCTTCGACGTGCTCGGCAGCCACCGCAATGTCCGCACGGATCCCGTGCCGCTGGCGCCGGCGCCGCCGCCGGACGTGCGGCGCGCGGCCGACGTGGGCCTGCGCATCTTCGACGAGGTCAACGCGACCATGTCGGAGCTGACCGGCGTGAGCACGACGCAGCCGGCGGTGCGCGCGACCTACGAGCAGGTCAAGCAGGCGCTGCCGACGATCGAGAGCATCGACACGTTCGTCTCGGCGCACCCTGTGGCCGTCGCGCAGCTGTCGATCCAGTACTGCGACGCACTCGTGGACGACACCACGGCGCGCGCCGCGTACTTCCCCGGCTTCAGCTTCGGCAGCGCGCCGTCCCAGGCGTTCAATGCGGCGGGTCGCAGCATCGTGCTCGACGCGCTGGTCGGACGGATGATGGCGAGCAACGTGGCCACGGAGCCGGATGCCGCCGGCGTGCGCAGCGACCTGGACGCGCTCATCACGCGCCTCGCCGCCTGCGGGACCAGCTGCCCGGCGGGCCGCACCGAAACGATCGTCAAGGCGAGTTGCGCCGCGCTGCTCGGCAGCGCGGTGACGCTGGTGCACTGACCGTGGCCGCGCAACAGCATTCGAGGAAGCGCACATGATCATCCGCAAGGCCCCCCCCAGGCAGCTCGGGCTCGACGAGCCGATCCGCCACGCAGCCGCCCACAAGCGCCCGGTCACCCGCCGCGACTTCCTCGCGCAGGGCTTCGCGGCCGGTGTCGGCACCGTGGTCGCGCCAACTGTCTTCGGCCTGTTCGCCAGCCCGCGCGCGGCGATGGCGGCGCTGTCGCCGGACCTCGAGGCGCTGCGCGCCACGTGCGGCATCGAGGTGCTCGGCGCCGGCAAGATCCCTTTCATCTGCATCGACCTTGCCGGTGGGGCGAACATGGTCGGCTCGAACGTCCTGATGGGCGGGCCGGGCGGCCAGCTGGATTTCCTGAGCACGGCCGGCTACGGCAAGCTCGGCTTGCCGGGCGACATGGTGCCCGGCCTGATTGACCCGACGACCGGCCTGAGCTTCACCAACTCGACGCTCGGTCTCGCGTTCCACTCCGACAGCGCGTTCCTGCGCGGCATCCTCGAGAAGGTGTCGCCGGCCACGGCGGCGAGCATCAACGGCGCCGTGATCGCCGCGCAGTCGGAGAACGACACCGGCAACAACCCGCACAACCCGATGTACGGCATCTACCACGCCGGCGCGGACGGCTCGCTCGCGACGCTGATCGGCTCGCGCGCATCGGACTCGGGCGGCAACTCCATGGCGCCGGCCGGCATGATCGACCTCTCGGTGCGGCCGACCAAGGTCGACCGCGCCACGGACGTGACGGGCCTCGTCGACACCGGCCAGCTCGCCAACCTGCTGAGCGTCGACGACACCGTGGCCGTGATGGAGGCCATCCAGCGCATCAGCCACCGCAAGCTGCAGGTCATCGACCCGAAGCAGGACTTCCCGGACCCGAAGCGCACCACCGTGAATCGCAACGAAGTCGTGCGCGAGCTGGTGAACTGCGGCTACGTGAAGGCCGCGGACGTGGTCGATCGCTTCGGCGACCCGACCAGTCTGAACCCGGACCTCGACCCGGACATCGTCGGTGCCTCGGGCATCTTCTCGCAGGCCGAGTACAACGCCGACGCCGAGTTCCGCAAGACCGCCGCGGTCATGAAGATGGTGATCTCGGGCTACGCCGGCGCGGGCACGATCACGATGGGTGGCTACGACTACCACGGCCAGGGACGTGCGACCGGCGAGGTGCGCGACCTGCGCGCCGGCCGCTGCATGGGCGCGTGTCTCGAGTACGCGGCACGGCGCGGCCTGCCGTTGATGCTGTACGTGTTCTCGGACGGCTCGCTCTCGGCGAGCGGGCAGGTGGACAACACGGCGGACGGGCGCGGCAAGTTCATGTGGACCAGCGACAACCAGTCCACGGCGGCGTCGTTCTTCCTCGTGTACAACCCGCGCGGACGGCCGCAACTGCTCGACACGGGGCCCGGCGGCGCGGCGCGGCACCAGCAGATCGGGTATTTCAGCCCCGATGCGTCCGTCGCGAGGGCCTCGAGCCCGGCCGCGAACAACGTCAACCTGCTGGCCGAGACGGTCGTGCTCAACTACATGGCGTTGCACGGCGAGCAGGGTCAGTTCGTGCAGAAGTTCCCGCGCCACGGGCTCGGTTCCGCCGCGTTGCAGGACTCCCTCATCGCCTTCAACCCGATCGTGAGCGGGCGCATCAGCTGACCGCGGCGCGGCGGCGGCGTGCTAGGCTCGCACCTCGCATGCCCGTCACGCGCCGCAACCCTCCGCTCGAACTCCTGTGTTGCCCGCGCTGCCGTGGCCCGCTGGCGGAGGGCGCGGCCTGGTCCTGCGCCGCCTGCCGCATCGACTACCCGGCGATCGACGGCCTGCCGTGGCTGTTCCCCGACCCGCAGCTCGCGCTCGGCGAGTGGCAGGCGAGGATCCACGGATTCCTTGCCGGCCTCGAAGCCCAGGCGACGCGGTATCGCGCGGCGCTCGATGGGGGCATCACGCGAGCCAGTACGCGCAACCGGCTCAAGCTGCTGTCGGCCGCCTGTGCCGACCATGCGCGTCGCCTGCGCGCGCTGCTCGCGCCGCTCGGCGCCACCCGCCCGGCCGCGGCGCCGGAGGTCTATGGTGCGCTCGGCATGGCGCTGCCGGCGGGGCAGGGCCTCACGAGCTACTACGCCAACCTGCATCGCGACTGGTGCTGGGGCGACGCGGAGAACGAGTCGGGTTACCGGATCCTCGACGCCGCGCTCGGGCCCGGGCCGCCCGGGCGCACGCTGCTGCTCGGCGTGGGCGCCGGCCGTCTCGCCTTCGACCTGATGCATCGGCGGGGCCCGCAACCGATGCTCGCCGCCGACATCAACCCCCTGTTCCTCGCCGTCGTGCAGCGGCTGTTCGACGGCGAGCGGCTCGAGCTCTACGAGTTCCCGCTCGCCCCGCGCGACCTCGGCAGCCACGCCGTGCTGCGCGCGCTGCAGGCGCCCACGGCCGCTCCCGCCGGGTGCCACTTCGTGTTCGCCGACGCGTCGCACGGGCCGTTCGCCGCCGGCGTCTTCGACACCGTGGTCACGCCGTGGCTGGTCGACGTGCTGGACGAGGACTTCGCGACGTTCGCGGCGCGGGTGAACGGATGGCTGCGACCCGGCGGACGGTGGGTGAACACGGGCTCGCTGGCTTTCGCCTCCGACGAACCGGCGCGTCGCTACGCCATCGAGGAGGTCGTCGAACTGGCGGCGGCCGCCGGCTTCGCCGGCGTCGAGCCACGCGAGGAGCGCGTGCCGTACCTGTGCTCGCCGGCCAGCCGTCATGGCCGTGTCGAGACGGTGGTGACCTTCACCGCGGTCAAGAACGACGAGGTGCCCGTGCCGCCGCCGCCGCGGCGCTGCCCCGATTGGCTCGAGCATGCGGACCGGCCCGTGCCGTTGCTGCCCGACCTGCAGGGCCGGCAGCTCGAGCTGCGCGTGCTGGCCTACGTCGCCTCGCTGGTCGACGGCAAGCGCTCGGTCCGCGACGTCGCGCGCGTGCTCGTCGAGCAGAAGCTGATGGCGCCCGGGGAAGCGGAACCGGCGGTGCGCTCGTTCCTGGCGCGGCTCCACGAGGAAGCGAGTTCCCGCGGCGCCGCGTCGCTGTCGTTGTGAGCGACACAGTGCGCGGCTAGTCTTGCGCCTGCCCGCGCCGCGCCCCACCGGAGATCCGCCGTGACCACCCTGCCACGCTTGCTGCCGCTGCTCGCCGTGCTGCTGTTTGCCGCACCCGCCCGGGCCGAGTGGCACCACCGCGAGGAAGCCATCATGGGCACGCGGGTGGCCGTCGAGCTGTGGAGCGAGGACGCCGCGCTCGCGCGGCGCGCCATGGACGAAGTGATCGACGAGATGCGGCGCACGGACGAACTGATGAGCACCTACAAGCCGCAGAGCCAGCTCTCGCAGGTGAACGCACACGCCCACGAGCGGCCGGTGCGGGTGGACGCCGCGATCATCGAGGTGGTGGAGCGTGCGCTCGAGATGTCGAAGCTGAGCGGCGGGGCGTTCGACATCACCTATGCGAGCGTCGGCTACCTGTACGACTACCGGCAGCACCAGCGCCCGAACGACGAACAGATCGCCGCGGCGCTGCCGGGCGTGGACTACCGCCAGGTGCAGGTCGACCGCGCCGCCGGGACGATCCGGTTCCTGCGCGAAGGAGTGCGCATCGATCTCGGCGGCATCGCCAAGGGGTACGCCGTGGACCGTTCAATCGAGCGCCTGCGCAGGCTCGGTATCGCCCACGCGATGGTGAATGCCGGCGGCGACACCCGGCTGCTCGGCGACCGGCGTGGCAAGCCGTGGGTGGTCGGCGTCCGCGACCCCCGCAACGAAGGGCGCGTCGTGACGCGCCTGCCGCTCGAGGACGAGGCGCTCTCCACGTCCGGCGATTACGAACGCTACTTCGAGGAAGACGGCGTGCGCTACCACCACATCCTCGTGCCGGGCACGGGCCGCTCGGCACGCGGCGTGCGCAGCGCGACCGTCATCGGAGCAGACGCCACGCTGACCGACGCCCTTTCGACCACGGTGTTCGTGCTCGGCGTCGAGCGCGGCCTGCAGCTGATCGCGCGGCTGCCTGGCGTCGAGGCAGTCGTGGTGGACGACGAGGGTCGCATCTTCCATTCGGACGGTCTGACGCAGCCTCAATAGGGATTTGCAGCGGCCGTGGACCGCATTCTGTGACGCAGTTAATGCTGCGGAATTCTTCCGGGCCCGTTCGTTGACAGCGTCGCGGCCGGCAGACAACGATTCCCCCGACTGAAAAGGGCAAACCCGCCGAAAGGCGGGGACGCAAAGCTTCCGGTCTTCGGGTGCCACCCATGACAGCGGGGTTGCCAGGATGGAGTTCTTCGATTACGCCACCCGCGCGCGGCTGATAGCGCGCGCCCACACCGCCGTGCTCGCCGCGGCGGCGCTTGCCGGCGTGGTGTTCTTCCCGCTGCTGACGCACGCCGCGCCGGCCGTCGGCGCGACGGCCCCGGACTTCGCCCTGAAGGACCTCTCCGGCCGCAACCAGCGCCTCTCGGAGTTCCGCGGCGACGTCGTGGTGCTGACCTTCTGGGCGAGTTACTGCGGCCCCTGCCGCGTAGCGCTGCAGTCGGCCGGGAACGCCATGGCGGCCGGCGAGGGGGCGCCAGCCGTCCTCGGCGTCAGTCTCGACCGCGACGCCGCACGCGCTGCGTCGGTCGCCGCCTCGCTCGGCCTGCAGTTCCCGTCGCTGCTCGATGCCGGGCAGTCGGTGGGCCGCCTCTACGACGTCCAGCACCTGCCGCTCACGTTGCTCATCGATCGTGAGGGCACGGTGCGCCAGGCGTGGGCCCGCGATCCCGTCCCCGCGGAGATCCTCATCCGGAACATCAGGGAGCTCGACCCGTGAAATCGACAGCACGCCGCCGCCTGCCCAACCGCGGGCGGCAATTGGCCATCGCCTGCACGCTGCTGCTCCTCGGCGCGGGGATGCTCGCGCTGCGGGCGGACGCGACCGAGGCTGCGGCCGGCTTGCGCACCGTGGACGGCGACGTCCAGGCGCTGAAGAAGGAACTGGTTGACCTCAACCGCGACCTGTTCCGGCTCGAGGAAGAGCTGCTCTACCCGGCCAGCACGCAGGTGGCCGTGTTCCTGTCGGTGAACGTCGGGACGTTCTTCGCCCTCGATTCGGTGCAGCTCAAGGTCGACGGCAAGGAAGTCGCGAACTACCTGTACACCGAGCGCGAGGTCGAGGCCCTGCACCGCGGCGGCGTGCAGAAGCTCTACCTCGGCAACTTGAAGGCGGGCGAGCACGAGCTCGTGGCCGTGTTCACCGGCAAGGGTCCCCACGATCGCGACTACCGTCGCGGTACGACCGTGAAGTTCGAGAAGGCGGTCGGCGCCAAGTACGTCGAGCTGCGCATCACGGACCGGGATGCAGCGCTGCAGCCCGAGTTCGCCGTCCGCCAGTGGGACTAGGCTCCTGGCCGACGGCATGAGCACGTCCTTCCTCCGGCGCCGGTGGTCGCGGGTCGTCGTCACGGCCTGCGCCTCGCTGTATGGCTTCGCCGCCGTTGCGGCGTCGCAGCCGCCGTCGGACCTGCCGCCTCCGTCCAAGATCCGCGACCTGGACTACGGCGACGTCCTGTTCCACTTCTTCCAGGACGACTACTTCGACGCGCTGGTCCGCCTCGAGGTCGCGCAGCAGCTCGGGCGCGTCCCGGACCACCAGTCCGAGGCGGCGCTGCTGGCAGGCGGCCTCTACCTCTCGCTCGGCATGCACCAGGAGGCGACCCGCCGGTTCGAGCGGCTGCTGGCGGGACCCGTGCCGCGATCGGTCGCCGACCGCGCTCTGTTCTACCTGGCCCGCATCCAGTACCAGCGTGGCTATCTCGACGAAGCGGGACGCAGCCTCGCACGCATCCAGGGTGCGCTGCCGGGCGAGCTCGAGTCCGAGCGCCGCCTGCTGTCGGCCAACGTGCTGATGGCTCGGGGCGACTACGCCGCGGCTGCGGCTGCGCTCGAGGGCTGGGACGAAGCCGGCGGCTGGGCGAACTACGCCCGCTTCAATCTCGGTGTGGCGCTGGTTCGCAGCGGCGAATCGCCGCGCGGCCGCCAGCTGCTCGAAACGGTTGGAACGATGGATGCGCGCAGCGAGGAGCGGCTCGCATTGCGCGACCGCGCGAACCTGGCGCTCGGCTTCGCGCTGCTCCAGGAACGCCAGCCGGATGCGGCCGCCGTCGCGTTGAGCCGCGTGCGGCTCGACGGCCCGTTCACGAACCGCGCCCTGCTCGGTCTCGGCTGGGCCGAGGCGGATGCGGCGCGCCCGCAGCGCGCCCTGGTGCCCTGGCTCGAACTGCGCGAGCGTCCGGTCGTGGACGCCGCGGTGCAGGAGTCGCTGCTCGCGGTGCCGTTCGCTTACGCAAAGCTCGCCTCCAATGGCCAGGCGGCCGAGCAGTACCGGCACGCCGTGTCGGCCTATGCCGCCGAGGCGCGTCGCCTCGACGAGTCGATCACAGCGATCCGGGGAGGTGGCTTCCTCGACGCCGTGCTCGAGGCCACTCCGGGCGGCGCCGACGGGAAGGACAGCGTCAGCTGGCTGTGGGAGCTGCAGCGCGCCCCGGACGCCCCGCATACGCGTTACCTCTACCAGCTGCTGGCCTCGCACGAGTTCCAGGAGGGCCTGAAGAACTACCGCGACCTGCGCATCATGCAGGGCAACCTCACGCGCTGGTCCGGATCGCTCGAGGCGTTCGACGAGATGGTGGCCGCGCGCGAGCGCCTGGGCGAGGTGCGGGGGGCGCGCAAGGCCGAGTTCATGGCCGCCACGGACGTCGAGGCGCTGCAGCAGCGTCGCGACGACGTCGAAGTGCGTGCGGCGCGGATCTTCGCGGAGCGCGACGTCACGGGGCTGGCGACACCGGCAGAGTCGGAGCACTGGCAGGCACTCGGCCAGCTGGCGACCCGCGTCGAAGCGCTGCCGGCCGGTGCCCAGCGGGATGCCCTCGAGGAGCGCATCCGCCTGCTCCGCGGTTCGCTGCAGTGGCAGCTCGACGCGGCTTACAAGCTACGCTCGTCGCGCCTGCGCGCCGAGTTGTCGGCCGTGGATCGGGCGCTCGCCGAAACCCGGCAGCGCCTGGGACAGATCGAGCAGGCGAGCGACTTCGCGCCGCGCAACAACGAGGAGTTCGCGCGCCGGGTGGACGAACTGGCGGATCGCATGGCGCGGCTGCAGCCGCGCGTCGACGCCGCCGCCGCTGCCCAGGAACGCCTGCTGGCGAGCATCGCCGTGCGCGAGCTCGAGGCGCAGAAGGCGCGCCTCGCCAGCTACGCCACGCAGGCCCAGTTCGCGCTCGCCGCCCTGTACGACGGCGCCGCGGCCGGAGGGGCGCGATGAGGCAGCGGAGCCTGGCACTGCTGATCTGCTGCTCGACCGTCCTCGCGCCGGCGGCCGACGCCGCGCGGAAGCCGCAGCCCGCGACGCTCGGAGATCTCGCCAAGCGCAGCGCGCCCATCGACCGGGCCGCGACGGTGAACGCCGACGCCGCGCAGGCGGCCGAGAGCTACCAGGCGTTCCTGCAGATCGAAGGCGCCGACGCGGCGCTGCGCGCGCAGGCCCTGCGCCGCCTCGGCGACCTGCGCCTCGCGGATGCCGAAGCGGCCATTGCACGCGACGGTGATGAGACGGAAGTCGCCCGCGGGCTCGCACGCCAGGCGATCGACGCCTACCGCCAGCTGCTCAGCGAGCAGCCGTCGTTCGCGGCAGCCGATGCCGTCCTCTATCAGCTCGCCCGCGCGCTGGAACACGTCGATGACGCACCGGGCGCAGCTGCGACGCTCGACCGGCTGGTGTCGCAGTATCCAGGCAGTTCGTACTTCGCCGAGGCGCAGTTCCGTCGCGGCGAGGGCTTCTTCAGCGAGCAGCGGTATGCGGACGCCGAACGCGCCTATGCCGCCGTGCTGGCAGGCGGGCGCGGCACAGAGTTCTTCCAGCAGGCTCAGTACAAGTACGCGTGGGCCCTGTTCAAGCAGAACCAGGATGACCCGAGCAGCGCGGCCTTCCTGGCGCTGCTCGACACGCTGCTGGTGGAGGACGGGGCGCCGCGGCCCGCGGAGCAACTGTCCCGCGCCGAGCAGGAACTCGCCGACGACGCGCTGCGTGCGCTCGCGATCACGTTCGCCGCCAACGAAGGCCCGGCGACGTTGCAGGCCGCGCTCGACGCGCACGGTCCGACGCCCTACGAGTCACGGCTCTACGCGGCCCTCGGCGACCTGTTCGTGGAGAAGGAACGATTCCAGGACGGCGCCGAGGCCTACCGCGCGTTCGCCCGCCGCCAGCCGATGCATCCGCAGGCGCCGCTGCTGCTGCTGCGGGCCACCGAGGCCTACGGGAAGGGCGGGTTCGCATCGCTGGTGCTCGACGGGAAGCGCCAGCTGGCCGAGGAGTACGGTCCGGGCAGCGCCTACTGGAACGCGCACCCTGAGGGGCTCGACTCGGCGGTTGCGGGTGCCGTGCAGTCGAGCCTGCTCGACCTGGCGCAGCACCATCACGCCCTGGCGCAGAAGGGCGCTGCCGCCGAGCGCGATGCGGCGATCCACTGGTACCGCCGCTACCTGGATGGCTTCGACGCGTCGCCGCAGGCGCCGGGGACTCGACTGCTGCTCGCCGACCTGCTGTTCGAGGGGCAGCGCTTCGAGGAGGCTGCCACGGAATACGAGCGTGCCGGCTACGACTACGCCGCGAACCCCGACGCATCGCGCGCGGCCTATGCAGCACTGGTCGCCTACGCCGAGGCCGAGTCGCGGGCCCCGGAGGCGCGCCGGAGCGAGATCTCGGCGCGCGCGATCGGATCGTCGCTGCGTTTTGCGGACACTTTCCCGGACCACGCCGAGACGCCGGGCGTGCTGACGCGCACGACCAAGGCGCTGTTCGACGCGGGCGACCGCGAGCGCGCCGAGTCGGTCGCGCAGCGCGTCCTCGCACTCGGGCCGCGGGCCGACGCGGGCCAGCAGCTGGTGGCCTGGACGGTCCTCGCCCACATCTATTTCGACACCGCGCGCTACGCGGACGCGGAAGTCGCCTACGCCGAGCTGGTCCGGCGCCTGCCGGCGGCGGACCCGCTGCACCTGGAAGCGACGGAGCGTCTCGCCGCATCGGTGTACCGCCAGGCCGAGGCCCGCCAGGCCGCCGGCGACGTGCAGGGCGCGGTGCGCGACTTCCTGCGGGTGGCGACGGTCGCGCCCTCGTCACCGACGCGGATCGCGGCGGAGTTCGACGCCGCCACGCTGCTGATGGGCGCGAGCGCGTGGGACGACGCAGCCGCAGTCCTCGAGCGTTTCCGTCGCGACCACCCGGGGCACGCGCTGCAACCGGAGGTGACGCGCAAGCTCGCCGTAGCCTACCTGGAGGGCGGACGCGGCCGCGACGCGGCCGTCGAGTACGAGCGCATCGCGGACACGCAGTCCGAGCCGGCGGACGTGCGGCGAGCCGCACGCTGGCAGTCGGCCGAGTTGTTCGAGGCGGCGGCCGACGTGGCCGCGGCGCGCCGGGCCTACGCCCTCTACGTCCAGGAGTTCCCGGCGCCGCTGGCGCCAGCCGTCGAGGCGCGGCATCAACTCGCGCACCTCGCGCGCGTCGCGGGCGACGCGCCCGCGCGTGCGCGCTGGCTCGGCGATCTGGTCGCGGCGGACGCGGCCGCAGGTGCCGAACGAACCGACCGCAGCCGCTACCTGGCGGCCGAGGCGGCGCTCGAGCTGGCGCAACCCCTCGACGCAGCCGCTCGCGCGATTCCGCTCGCCGTCCCGCTCGATCGCTCACTGCTCGCGCGCAAGAAGGCGCTCGAAGCGGCGCTCGGCGCCTACGGCAAGGTGGCCGACTACGCGGTGGCGCCGTTCGCCACGGCAGCGGGTTTCGCGATGGCCGACCTGTACCGCGACTTCGGCCGCGCGCTGCTCGAGTCGGAGCGGCCCCGCAATCTCTCGCCTGACGAGCTCGAGCAGTACGACTTGTTGCTCGAGGAGCAGGCATTCCCGTTCGAAGAGAAGGCGATCGCGATCCACGAGCGCAACGCGCGCCTGGCCGCGGAGGGCACCTACGACGAGTGGGTCCGGGCCAGCTACGCCGAGCTGGCCCGCTTGAAGCCCGGCCGCTACGCGCGCACGGAGCGCGACGCCGGACTCGACGGCAAGGGTCTGCCCGCGGCCGACGACCCTGCGGCGACTGCCCTCGAGGCCGACACGCTTGGCGCCGCGCTGCAGAACCAGCTGGGCATCGCCTATCGCAAGGCCGGCCGCTTCGCCGACGCCCGGGCGGCCTACGAGCGGGCCATCGCCGCCGATCCGGCACTTGCCGACGCCGAGTGCAACCTTGGAATCCTGTTCGACCTCTACCTCGACGACCCGGCCGCGGCATTGCCGCGCTACGAGCGCGCGCAGTCGCTGGCGGCAGACGCCGATGCCAGGGTGGCGGCGTGGCTCGCGGAGCTGCGCACGCGACTCGGTCTCCTGCAACGGACCGCGGAGGCCAAGCCATGAACCGCATTGCCCTGCTGGCAGCCCTGTCGCTGGCGTTGTGCTTCCCGGCGGCCCGCGCGGCGGAGCCACCCGCCGGCCGGAAGGCCGCGGTGGTCGCGAAGGGCGCCCCGCAATCGCCGGAGCGCGCCGTGGACCGGCTGCAGCTCGACGCGACCGCCATCACCGGCAACCGCGAGCTGCCGAAGGTGATGAGCATCGTGCCGTGGAAGTCGGCCGAGCCGCCCTCCGGACCCGACCGTCCCATGGGCAGCCTGATCGAGGAGGTGCTCTCACCGCTGGATCGTGACGAATTCCTGCGCGAGATCACGTATTTCGGCGACCTGAAGTCGCAAAGTGCCGACCGTTCGTCCCCCGGAGTGCAGCAACCATGAACGCTTTCGACATGATCGTGAACTTCTTCAAGCAGGGTGGGGCCTTCCTCTACCCGATTGCCGCCGTCTTCGCGATCGGCCTCGGCTTCGCGATCGAGCGCTTCATCTACCTGCATCGCGTCGCCGGTGCCAACCGCAAGCTCTGGGCCCAGCTCGCCCCGCTGCTCAAGACCGGCAATTTCCGCAAGGCCATGGAGATTGCAGAGAAGAGCGACTCGGCGCTCTCGACGATCATGCGTTACGGCATCTCCCGCGTGGCGACGGCGCGACGCAAGGAGGACATCGAGAAGGCGATGGAGGAGAGCCTGATCGAGGTGATCCCGGCGCTCGAGAAGCGCACGCACTACCTGGCGACGCTGGCCAACATCGGCATGCTGATGGGCCTGCTCGGCACGGTGATCGGCCTGATCAACGCGTTCGCGGCGGTGGCGGCCGTGAACCCGGCGGAGAAGGCGGCGATGCTGTCCGCGAGCATCTCGGTGGCGATGAACAACACCGCGCTCGGCCTCGGGCTCGCGATCACGCTGCTCCTGTGCCACATGTACCTCGAGACCAAGACCACCGAGCTGGTGGACAGCCTCGAGGTCGCCTCGATCAAGTTCCTGAACAGCATCTCCGAGCGTCGCGAGGCCGTCGCCGAGCCTGCCGACGCCGGCGTCGCGGCCCGCGCGACCGAGCGGATCCTGGGGGCCGCCCGCGCATGAAACGCTCGAAGCTCGCCCGCCGGCAGCTGCGCAACCACGCGCGCTACCGCGGCCGCAACGACCTGAACATCGTGCCGATGCTGGACGTGATGGTGATCCTCGCGTTCTTCCTGATCTTCACGGCCGTGTTCTCGAAGACGAGCATCCTGGAGGTGCACCTGCCCGGTCCGGGCGCGCAGGCGGCAGCGCAGGCACCCTCGCTCGAGCTGGAGGTCATCGTGCGGCGGGGCGGGCTCGAGGTCGCGGACCGCAACGTGGGCGTGCTCGAGGCCGTGCCGGCCACTGCGACGGGCCAGGACGTGGTGCGCCTGTCCGAGTACCTCGAGGGCATCAAGGACCGCTACCCCGACAAGACCAGCGCGACGCTGCTGGTCGCGGAGGACGTGGACTACGACACCATCGTCCAGGTGATGGACGCGGTGCGCGTGCGCCAGAGCAACCAGGGCGGCCGCGTCGTGCGCCGCGAGTTGTTCCCGCAGATCGCGCTGGGAGACGCGCCGACATGATACGCACGGGACGCGAGCGCCACGCGCGCCACGGCAAGGGCGGCGGCGGCCACGGGCCGCTCGCGCTGGTGCCGATGATCGACATGCTGATGATCCTCGTCGTGTACCTGCTGGTGCACTCGGCGGACACCGAGATCCTGCCGAACACGAAGAACATCGCAATTCCGCATTCCGTGTCGGAGCAGAAACCCCGGCCGGCGACGGTCGTCACGGTGACGCGCGACATGCTGTACGTGAACGGCGAGGCCGTGGTGTCGGTCGCGGACGTCGGCCGCACGGAGGAGCCGGTAGTGGAGGCGCTGCGAACGGCGCTCGATCGCCAGGCGGCGCCGCTGCTCACCTCGGCTTCGGCGCCGCGCGAGGTGACGGTGATGGCCGAGAAGTCCCTGCCATACGCGGTGCTGCGCAAGATCGTGGCCAGCTGTTCGGCGGCGGACTACTCGAAGGTCTCGCTGGCGGTGGTCGAGCGCGAGCAGGCGTTGCTCGCGATGGCCGGGGCGTGAGGAGCGTGCCGTGACCGCTACGACGACCACCGCGTTCCGCGTTTACGACCTGCCGTGGACCCCTTCGCCCGCCGACGAGCGGCGCGTCCGCCGGGTGCTCGGCGCCGCGATCGGACTGTTCATCGGGCTCGGCATCATCGTGCCGCTCCTGCCCGAGCGTCCGCGCGAGAGCGTGGCACCGCCGCCGGTGCCGGAGCGGGTCGTCGAGTTCCTGCTCGAGCGCCCGAAGCCTGTGCCGAAGCCCGAACCGAAGGTCGAGGTCCCGCAGCCGAAGCCGGAGGTCGCGCCGATGGTGGAGCGGCCACGGCCGGTCCCGGCGCCGGTGGCTGAAGCGCCGCCGCAGCCGGACGCACGCAAGAAGGCGGCCGCCAGCGGCCTGCTGGCGCTCTCCGATCAGCTGGCCGAGCTGCGCGACCTCGAGGTCGATCGCGCGACCCCGGCGCAGTCGCTGAATGCGGGCGCCGGCGCGAAGACTCGCGTTGACCGGGCGCTGCTCACTGCACGCACCGGCGAGGGCAGCGGCGGCATCGCCGTGTCCAAGGCGAGCAGCGGGTTCGGTGGCGGTTCGACCGGCCTCGCCGGCCACGCTACTGCAAAAGTGGCTTCGAGCGCTGACGCCGCCCCGGCCGGCGACGTGCAGAGGTCCGGCAAGAGCAGCAAGGCATCGCGCACCCGCGAGGAAGTGGAGCTGGTCTTCGACCGCAACAAGTCCGCGATCTACGCGCTCTATGCGCGGGCGCTACGCGACAACCCGGCACTGCAGGGCAAGGTCGTGCTGGAGGTGACCATCGCTCCCACGGGCGAGGTGACCGATTGCCGCGTGGTGTCGAGCGACCTGGGGGATGCCGACCTCGAGCGCAAGCTGGTGGCGCGCGTGAAGATGTTCCGCTTCGAGGCGCGCGACGTGGCGCCGATGACCACCACGAAGCCGATCGAGTTCTTCCCCGCCTGACGCATTCAGTCGCGCTGCCACGCGATCTCGGCGAACAGCGCCCGGCCGCGGCCCGGGAAATAGCGATAGGTGCCGAACGCATAATCGGCGCGGTCGGCGTAATCACGGTCGAGCGCGTTGTTGAGGCGCAGCGTCAATGCCCAGTTGCGGGTGGGTTGCCAGCGGCCGCGCAGGTTGAGCAGCTCGTGGCCGCCGTAGCGATGTGCGTTCGCCGCGTCGAGCCAGTACTCGCCGACCGTGAGCCACTCGGTCTCGAACGCCCATGTGGCCGAGGGGCGCCATCCAATGGCCGCGCGGTGCAATTGCCGCGGGGCTGTATCCACGTCGTTGCCGTCCACGATGCGCTCGCCGCCCTCGACGTTGCGCGTGAACTCATAGCGATGCCGCGCGAACGTGCCGGCGGCCGTCACTTCGATCCCGTCCAGCGGGCGCCAGTGCAGTTCGTATTCGAGGCCGCGGTGCGACGTCCGGCCATTGCCCACGTTGAAGCCGTTCGTTTCGCGCAGGATCACGTCGTGCTTGTCCATGGCGAATGCCGCCAGCGCGGCGTCGAACTCGGCCCATGACGCCTTGACGCCGAGTTCGATCGCGTCGAGCCGCTCGGAGTCGAGGTCCGCGACGCGCTGCGTGCGCTGCAGCCGGTAGAGCTCGGTCATCTCCGGAGGACGGAATCCGACGCTCGCATTCGCGTAGGCCAGCACCGAGTCGCTGACGTCGAACGACAGGCCGAGTTTCGGCGCGATATTGAAGAACGCGTCGGTGCGGTCGGCGGGCCGGCTGTAGAGGCAGCCACCCGTGCCGCAGGGCACGCCGTTCTCGTCGGTGTTGCCGGCAAGCATCCGGTTGTCGTAGTCGTAGCCGACCGCCTCGGCGCGCACGCCGGCAGTGGTCCGCCACCGGTCGCCAAACCTGCGCTCGCCGTGAGCGTAGGCCGCAACGACGTACGAGCGCACGGTGTAGTCGTAGTGCTTGCCCGCCGGCCGGATGGCGTTGGCTGCCGGAGTGCCGTCGGTGGTCGGCCCGTCCTGCGCCTGGAAGAGGAACGACTCGGCCAGTTCGAGGTCGGCGCCCGTGACCAGCATCCACTCCGGATCGCCGTCCCAGGTGAGCGACGTCATGACGCCGGCGCTTTCCTGCCCATTGCGTTCCAGCGGCTTGCCGAGCAGGAAATGCTGCAGGAACTCCATGCGCGACGTGCGCAGGTACGGACGCAGTTCCAGCCGCGCAGCACCGGCCGCCTCCGGTTGCAGCAGCCCGGTGAGCCGCACGGCCGTCGCATCGCGGTATGCCTCCGGGTTCAGGTTCTGGCGGCTCAGCGCATCGCTGCGGTAGGCACCTTGGCCGACGATGAAGCCCGCTGTCTGCTGGTCGAGCGAAGTCGCGGCGAGCATGAAGCTCGCGGGGAGGTCGCCCCAGCGTCCGGCCGCCGTGGCGTTCAACTTGGCTTCTTCGTAGCCCGAGTCGATGCGCCAGCCGCCGTCGTGCGTGTACAAGGCCGCGACGCCATGGTCCCAGTCGCCCCCGGTCCGTGATCCGGCGAGCCTGGTGCGCACGTAATCGGACGGGCCGACGTCGAGCGCGACGGCGCCCGCGGGCAACTGCTCCGGTGTGGACTGCAGCACGTTCACGATGCCGTGCATCGCGCTCGAGCCGTACAACGCGGTGCCAGGCCCGCGCAGCACCTCGAGCGAGTTTGCCTGCTCGGTGTTGACCTCGAACAGTTCGTTGACGTTGCAGAATCCAGTCGGGCGAATGGGCACGCTGTTCTCGAGAAACAGGAACGCGCCACAGGAGCCGGCGCCAGTGAGCACCGGCGACCGGATGGCCGTGAGGCTTTCCTGCCCGCTGCCGCGCTGGATCATCACGCCCGGCAGCCGGTTGAGCGCCTCGGAGTGGTGGGTAGATCCGAGCAGCCGCAGCGCATCGCGATTCACCGAGCCGAGGCTGAGCGGTGTTGCGAGCGCGGGCGACGGCTGGCGCGTCGCCGTGACCACGATCTCCTCCAAGCCGGACGGTGCGGCCGCGCACGGCGTTGCCACGACGCAGGCAGCGAGCAGAGTGGGCAGCGCCTGCGCCGCAGGTCGGCGGCAGTGTCTGAAGGCCAGGCAATTTCGCATGAAGGACCGTTCCGCAGCGTCGGGCACGCAATTATCCGCCAGGGCCCCGGGCCGCGTGGCACGGATGGCGTTTGCTAGTATCGCCGCAACCGATCCGGAGCCCGCGCACATGCCGAGCCGATACCTCCTGCTGGCCATCTGTGCCGTCAACCTGGCCTGGCCGTCGCCGGCCGTACGGGCGGACGACAGCGTTCCGGCGGATGGCGATCGTCCGCGCATCGGGCTCGTGCTGAGCGGCGGCGGCGCCCGCGGCGCCGCCCACGTCGGCGTCATTCGCGCGCTCGAGCAGATGCGGATTCCGGTCGATGCCGTGGCGGGCACGAGCATGGGAGCCGTGGTCGGCGGGTTGTACGCCGCCGGCTTGAGTGGTGACGAGATCGAGGCCGCGTTCCGGGCGCTCGACTGGCAGGAACTGCTGCGCGACCGTGCGCCACGCCGCGACCTCGTGTTCCGCCGCAAGCAGGACGATCGCGGCATCCTCGCGAAGGGTGCGCTCGGCTTCCGCGAAGGGGAGGGCGTGGTGTTGCCGCTCGGCCTCGTACAGGGGCAGAAGATCACGCAGGCTTTGCGCGCCGCCACGCTGCGCGTCGCGGACGTGCAGGATTTCGACCGCCTGCCGATCCCGTTCCGTGCGCTCGCCACCGACCTCGAGACGGGCGAGCCGGTCGTGCTGCGCTCGGGTGACCTTGCCACGGTGCTGCGCGCGAGCATGTCGGCGCCCGGCCTCCTTGCGCCCGTGGAGATCGGCGGGCGGATGCTCGTGGACGGCGGCCTGGTCGACAACCTGCCGGTCAGCCTCGCGCGCACGATGGGCGTGGACGTGCTGATCGCGGTGGACGTGAGCTTCCCGCTCGCGGAACGCGACGGCCTCGAGTCCGCGCTCGACGTCACCAACCAGATGATCGGCATCATGGTCCGCCGAGGCACCCGCGACTCGCGCGCCCTGCTCACACCGCAGGACGTGCTGGTCGAGCCCGACCTCGGCCGCATGACGGCGGTCGAATTCACCCGGGTGCCGCAGGTGATGGCCGCGGGCGAAGCGGCTGCTGACGCAGTGGGCGACCAGCTCGCCGCACTTTCCCAGTCACCCGAGCGCTATGCCGCGTACCTTGCCGCGCGCCAGCGACCGGCCAACGTCGACGCGCCACTCGAGTTCGTGCGCGCCGGGCCGAAGTCGCAGGAAGACGCCGAGCGCATCGAGGCCGTGTTCGGCAGCCTCGCCGGGGAGCCGCTCGACCTGGACGCACTCCAGCGCAAGATCGGCCGCCAGTACGGCCTCGACCGGTTCGAGTCGGTGGACTACCGCCTGGTGCGCGACGCCGACGAGCTCGGCCTCGAGATCGACATGCGCCGCAAGTCGTGGGGGCCGAACTTCCTGCGGCTCGGGGTCGGCATCGAGCAGGACTTCGACGGCGGCGCGACGGCCAACGCCGGCGTGCGCGTGCTCATGACCAGCCTGAACCGTTACGACGCGGAGTGGCTCGTGGACGGCCAGCTCGGCGAGGACCCCCGGTTCTTCACCGAGTTGTTCCAGCCGCTGTCGCTCACCAGCGACGTGTTCGTCGCGCCGAGCCTGCGCTACGAGTACCAGACGCTGCAGGTCGTGGACGACGGCCGGCGGGTCGCACGCTATCGGACGCGCGAAAGCGAGGTGGCGCTGGCGCTCGGGGCGGAACTGTCGAACTGGGGCGAAGTCCGCTTCGGCCTGGCGCGTGGCGACGGCAGCGCCGACGTGCTGATCGGCGACCCGGGCCTGCCGCAGTCCGACTTCGATCTCGGTGCGGCTTTCTTCGAGATTGCCTACGACCGGCTCGACAGTGCGTATTTTCCAAAGCACGGGCAGGCGTTGCGAGTGGGTTGGCGCGGCGAGCGCGAGGGCCTGGGCTCGAGCGGGGACACGGACGTGGTGCAGGCCGAGTGGCTGATGGCGCGCTCCCGCGATCGCTACAGCGTGGTGCTCGGCCTCGAGGGCGGTTCGGCACTCGACGACACCGTGGTGTCGCCGCAGCAGTTGTTCACGCTCGGCGGATTCCTGGAACTCTCGGGCCTGCCGGTCGATGCGCGCGCGGGCACGCAATACGGGCTCGCCCGGGCGATCCTGGGGTTCTTCGAGTTCCCGGCCTATCTCGGGGTCTCGGTGGAAGCCGGCAACACCTGGCTCACGCGCGACGACGTGGACTGGAGCCGCCTCGAGACCGGTGGCAGCCTGTTCCTGGGTGCCGAGAGCCCGTTCGGGCCGGTCTATCTCGCAGCCGGATTCGGCGAGAATGGCGCACGCGCGTTCTACCTGCTGCTTGGCCGGACGTTCTGACGCGCATTCGCGGTAAAATGCGTCGTTCCCCTCCGACGAGCCCGCCATGGCCACTTGCCACGACCACAACCTGCGTCAACCGCTGCCCGGACTGCGTCCCTTCGGCATCCGCGTGCGCCTGCGCCGCGGCGATCCGTTCCGCAAGCTGCTCGGCGACGAGTGGACGAAGGAGCACTGGTTCCCGACGCGGGACGAGCGCGACGCGCGCCTGAAGGAGATGAGCGGGCGCTACGTCTATTTCCGCCCGGGCGACGCGCCGGCGCTCGACTTCGAGGCCGTCGATCCCTGAACCGCGCCACGGTCGCCCGCGCCCTCGCGGTCGGCCCACCCGAGGAGCCGGCGCGTCACGAACCGGTACACCGGCTTGCCCGTCTTCGCCCAGGCAGATGCCAGAGGCGAACGCCGCGCGAGGATCTCGCGCTCGCGGGCCGTGAGGTGCTGCGGGCAATAGGTGCGCTTGTGCTTGAGCAGGTGCCGCAGGTCGTCGTGCGCCAGCATGCGGAACAGCCGGCCGCGATAGCGGGGCCGCATCGCCAGCTGGAAGTCCACCAGCGCCGGCCGGCCGTCCGCGGTGACCAGCCAGTTCGGCTCCTTCGCGAGGTCGTTGTGCACGAGGCCGGCCGAGTGCAGGCGCCGCAGCAGCCTGAGCGCCTCGCGAAAGTATGCGCGATCGACGCCACCCGCGGCCTGCATCGGCACGCCGGGCAGCCATGAGCGGACCAACTGGCGGCCGTCCCAGCTCACCAGTCGTGGCACGCCCTGCATGCCGCGCAACGCCTGCAGCGCGCGTGCCTCGCGGGCAGCAAGCCTGCGCGCGAACCACCGCAGGCCGGGTGCAGCCGGCGTGGTGTCCCGTTGTATGCAGTCCTGGACGCGGCCGTCGGTCTGCACGATCACGCGACGTACCTCACCGAACAGGTCACGCTTGAGCGGTGCCCCGTGTCCGCTCGTCACGGCAACGCCATCCACGTCGGCGTGAGGGCGGCGCGTTGCAGCGCATCGGCGAGGATCAGGAGCGCCCAGTAGCCGAGCAGCGTGCCGGCATCGAGGAAGGCCTTCCACAGCACGCGCGGACGGACTTCGATCGCTTCTGGCACGGTGTACGCAGAGCAGCGCGGCAGGAACGCGTTCACCTCCCGCGCGTATCGATCGAACGCATCGCCGTGAGCCGAGCGCAGGAATCGGTCTTCCTCGCGCGCGGCCCGTGCGTAGATCGCGGCGAACACGGCCAGCAGCGCCACCGTCAACGTGACGCTCCGGGTCGTGAGCCCAGCCCCCAGCATCGCCAGCAACGACAGGGCGTAGAGAGGGTGGCGCAGCACTGCGTACGGCCCGCCGCGCACGAGCTGCGTGTCCTTGTAGCCCGCGATGAACACGGATGCCCAGACGCGGCCGAGCGCGGCGCAGGCGATGCAGGCGAGGCCGACGAGCTGCACGAGCAGGCCGGCGATCCCCGTCGCCGCCGTGCGCTCCGTCGTGGTCACCAGCACGAGCACGCCGAGCAACAGCAGGGCCGTCAAGCGCAGGCGGGGTGTGCTTCGAGAGACCGTCATGCGGCGATTCTAGCGGCCGCTTAGACTACGCACATGAACTGGCTGACAGACTACCTGGGCTACACGGCCGGTGCCGTGCTGGCCATCATTCCCATCGTCAATCCGCTCGGCGCCGTGCCGCTGGTCATGACCGTCGCCGCGCACCTGCCGGAAGCCGAGCGGCAGCGCCAGATCCGCCGGGCGTGCCTGTACACCTTCTTCCTGATGACCGGGTTCCTGGTCGCCGGCAGCCTGATCATGAATTTCTTCGGCATCTCCATGCCGGGCATGCGCATCGCCGGCGGCATGATCGTGGCGTTCCTCGGCTTCCGGATGCTGTTCCCGAGCCCGACGGTGGCCAGCGAAGTGGCCGAGCGCGGCGAGGTGAAGTACGACATCGCCTTCACGCCGCTCGCCATGCCCGGGTTGAGCGGCCCGGGCACGTTCGCGGTGGTGATGAGCCTGTCGTCGCAGGCGGCCGCCAAGGATGGCTGGGACCGTGCGGTGGACTTCCTCGGCGTGGCGACCGGCATCCTGCTGGTGGCGCTCGTCTCGTGGTTCACGCTGCGCGGCGCCGAGCGGTTCAATCGCGTGCTCGGGGCCACCGGCATGGTGGCGATGACGCGGCTCATGGGGTTCCTGATGATCTGCATCGGCGTGCAGTTCATCATCAACGGGCTCGTGGCGATCACCGCCGACCCGCGCATCTGGGCGGGTCTCGCAGAGGCAGTGCGGCAGGGGCAGCCCTAGTTCGCGGGCGGCGTCGCCTCGGCCACGGCCTTCAGCCTGGCGAGGCCCTTTTCGTAATCAGCGCCGATCCAGCGGTCGAAGAACAGGCCGAAATAGCGCCCGAGGAAATTGTCCTCGAAGCTCGTGTCGAACGCCCAGGTGATGCGGCTGCCGTTGCCGTCCGGCTCGATGGTCAGCGTCGCGGTGGCCTGGCCTTCGGCGCCGAAATCGAGCCGTGTCGTCACGCTCCGGCCCGGGTCGATCGCGGTGATTTCCTGGCTGCCGGTGCCCACTTTCGACGGATCGCCGACCCAGCTCAACTTGGCGCCGACTCCGCTGTCCGGGCCTTCAAAGGTGTACTTGGCCTGCGGGTCGAGCTCGAACCACGGCGACCATTCGTTGAACCGGC
>JAGVUU010000112.1 GCA_019136105.1 Gammaproteobacteria bacterium | reverse complement strand
ACGAGCTTGAAGATGTGCAGGCCGCTGGGCGTGCGAATCGGCTCGGTGACCCCGCCGGGCTGGAGCCGGGGGATCGCTTCGGCCGCGAACGACGGCAACTGGCTGCCCTTGCGCCAGCCGAGTGAGCCGCCTTCGAGCGCGGTCCCGGCATCGGAGTAGGAGATGGCGAGCTGGGCGAAATCCTCGCCGTTGCGCGCGCGTTCATACACGCCCTGGGCGCGTGCCACGCGCTCCTCCGCCTGCTCCGGCGTGGCGGAGGCCGGCACCGACACGAGGATGTGCTGCAGGTCGTACTCGACGTCGTCGCCGGGCGACGCCTTGCGCTTCGCGAAGCACTGCTCGACCTCGCGCGGCGACACGTAGATGCGCGAGTACACGTCGCGCTGGCGCAGGCCGTTGAGCGTCATCTCGCGGCGCACCTCTTCGCGGTACGTGCGGTAATCGACGCCCTGCGCCTCGAGCGCCGCAGGCAGGTCGCTGAACTGCATGCCGTTGCGCGCGGCCACTTCGGCCAGCGCCTGGTTGACCGTCTCGTCCGAGACCTTGATCCCGAGTCGCTCGGCGCGCTGCATCTGGATCTCCTGCACGATCAGCCGCTCGAGCACCTGCTGGCGCAGGATGTTGCCCGGCGGCAACTGCTGGTTGGCCTGGCGCAGGCGATCGGAAATGAGCTGTTGCTGCCGGTCGAGGTCGCTCACGAGGACGATGCCGTCGTTGACCACGGCGGCCACCCGGTCGAGCAGGACGCCCTGCGTGCCGAGCTCGGCGCCACGCGCCTGCTGCAACCCGCCTGCGAGCAGTACGCAGGCCAGGAGCAATCCTTTTTGAATCAATGACATATCAGGGGCGGGCCTCGGACGGGAGCGCGGAGTATCCACGAATCGCTTCGCGCAGGAAAGCCACGTTGTCCACTCCGACACTGGACAGGCCCTTCAGTTCCAGCTGCAGGCCGATCGAGGTGTCGGTGTCGCCGGTGCGGCTGCTGACGAAACGGCGGGTGACGATCCGGAAGGCCCAGCAGCACGATGAATACTCGAACCCGGCGAACTGGTCGAGGGTCTTCTCCTCGTCGAGTGAGTAAACCCAGCGGCCGTAGGCGCGCCACCGGTCGCCGATCGGCCAGGCGGCCGAGACGTCGACCTGTTCGAGCAGGTCGCGGCGGAAGCGGTACCCGGCGTTGACGACCCGCTCGGAGGAGGGCCGGTACTGCAGGTAGAACTCGGACCGCTCGCTCTGCGTCAGGTCCGGGTTCCACTGGTAGCCGAGCCGTGCGCTCCAGTTCTTGAACGCGGAGAGTTCGAGTTCCGCGATCAGGTCCGAGGTGCTGCGATCGCGCACCGGCTCGTCCGGCAGGCTCACGCGCGGATCCTCGAAGTAGAACGCCTGGCCGACGGTCGCGCTCAGGAACTGCCGGCCGCCGGCCGCGTCGAGCAGCCTGCTGGTCACCCCGACGCTCAACTGGTTCGCGTCACCGACGCGGTCGGCGCCGACGTAGCGGTTGGTGCGGAACAGCTGCACGAGGTTGAGGTCGGGCAGTCCGCTGTCGAACACCGGCAGGTCATCCTGGTCGCGGTACGGCACGTAGAGGAACAGCGCGCGGGGCTCGAGCGTCTGCAGGCGATTGCCCTTCGTGCCCGCCGTGCGCTCGAGCACGAGCCCGGTGTCGAGGCTCAGGGTCGGCACGGTGCGCAGGGGTGATTCGTCGACGCCGGGATCCGCGTCCGTCAGTGAGTAAGACGTGGCGCGCCACGCCGCGTTCGCGGCGAGGTACGAGGCTCGCGTCTCGCCGCGCCATTCGAGCGCCGGCTCGACGTCCACGCGGACGCCCGTCACACCCGTGTCCCGATCGAAGTTCGCTGCCTCGCCTCGCACCGTGGCACTGAGCCCCGGCGCGAAATTCCGCCAGCGGCCGATCGCAGTCACCTGCGGCAGGATCGAGTAAGGCTGGTCGGCATCGGCGAGGTCCGGGTCGAGGATCTGGTAGTCCTGGACGCGGCCCACCACCGACCAGTGCGTCGTGTCGTGGCGCGCCTCGGCGAGGCGATCCAGGAAAGTGATGCTGGTGCCTTCGAAGCCCACGCCGAAGTCCTCGAAATACTGGTCGTCGCTCGCGTGGGCGGCATCGAGGAGGAGGCGCGTGGTCGGTTGCAGGCGCGTGACGTGCCGCAGATCGACCAGGCTGCGCGAGCCGCCGTCCTCGAGATCCTCGAACAGGTATTGCGTGTTGAAAATGCCTTCGCTGCGCTGCGTGAGGTAGCGGAACTCCGGATCGAGCCGCAGGCCGCGCGAGGAGTAGTAGCGCGTGGTGAGCGTGGCGTCGTAGTTCGGCGCGATGTTCCAGTAGTACGGCACCGCGATCTGCGCCCCGGTCTTGCTGCCGCTGCCGATGGTGGGAAACAGGAACCCCGACTTGCGCACGTCCCCGACCGGGAACGTGATCCACGGGGCGTACAGGATGGTCGTCCCCATGAACTCGAGCTTCACGTCGGTGCCGGTGCCGATGCGCGTCTGCTGGTCGATCGAGATGTGTTCAGCCCGCAATTTCCAGTCGTCGTTGCCGGGCGGGCAGGCGGTGTAGCGCACCCCCTCGAGATCGATGATCGACTCGCCGCGCAGCCGGACGTCGCGGGCGGCGCCGCGCACGCCGCGATCCTTCAGCTCGAACTGGGCGCCCTCGAACTCGCCCGCGCCGGCCGCGAAACTACCGCCCTGGCCGCGCACGTGCATCGTGGGGTCGAGATATTCGACCGTGCCCTCGAGGCGCACGCTGCGCTGTTCGGCGTCGATCTCGGCCCTGTCGGCCGTGAGCAGGCGCTGGCCCATGCGGATGCGCACGTTGCCCGACAGGCTGGCGTCGCCGGCCCGGCCGAGTTCGCCGTGGTCGCTGGTGATGTCGATGCGGGGGTCGTTCGGGTCGGCCTGCAGCAGTTCCTCGAGGCGCGGGTCGGCCTCGGTGGTGACGCGGCAGGCGAGGTCGTCCGCCGCCGCGGCGTGCGCCGCCAGGCAGGCGGCAATCGCAGCGATGAGCCGTCGCGGGCGGCCCGTGATTCGGTCGGACGGCTTCATCGCCGCGATTATAATTGCCGCGCGATCCGCCATCCGAGTTTCCGAGGCTCCCGTGTCCGAGACCTGCCGAGAAGATCCCCGGCTCGACCTGCTGCGCCACTGGCTCGAGCAGGGGCTGGGCTGGCACGACGTGCAACTGGCCCCGGCGTCTGCCGACGCAAGCTTCCGCCGCTATTTCCGGGTCGCTGGCCGCGATCACGAGACGGTGATCGCGATGGACGCGCCGCCCGGCAAGGAGGACGTGGAGCCGTACCTGAAGGTCGCCGGGATGCTGGCCGACGTCGGCGTGCACGCGCCGCGGGTGCTGGCGCGCAATGCCGAAGATGGTTTCCTGCTGCTCAGCGACCTCGGTGCGCTGACCTATCTCGCCGACCTCTCCACCGACCCGGGCCACGCGGACACGTTGTACGCCGACGCGATCCGGGCGCTGGTGCGCATCCAGGCGGGCGGGGCGAAGCACGCCGGCAGCCTGCCGCCGTACGACGAACGCCTGTTGCGCTTCGAGATGAGCCTGTTCACCGACTGGCTGCTCGGGCGGCACTTGTCGCTCGAGCTGTCGCCTGCGGAATCGACGGCGCTCGCGACGGCCTTCGACGCGCTGGTCGCCAATGCGCTCGGGCAACCGCAGGTGTTCGTCCACCGCGACTATCACTCGCGCAACCTGATGGTGTGCCCATCGAGCAACCCGGGCATCCTCGATTTCCAGGACGCGGTGCACGGCGCACTCACCTACGATCTCGTCTCGCTGCTGCGAGATTGCTACGTGACGTGGCCGCAGGAACAGGTGGTGCGCTGGGCGCTCGACTTCCGGCGCCAGGCATCGGCTGCCGGCCTGCCCGCCGGCGAGGACGATGTGCAATTCCTGCGCTGGTTCGATCTCATGGGCATCCAGCGCCACCTCAAGGCGAGCGGCATCTTCGCCCGGCTGTGGCACCGCGACGGCAAGCCGGGCTACCTGCCGGACGTGCCGCGCACGCTCGGTTACATCGTGCAGGCCTGCTCGGGTCACGCGGAGTTCGGCGCACTCGGTGCGCTGGTCTCGGAGCGGGTGTTGCCGGCCGTGCAGGCGAGCCTCGGGGCGGGGCGCGCGTGAGGGCGATGATCCTCGCCGCCGGACGCGGCGAGCGCATGCGCCCGCTGACGCTGGCGAGGCCGAAGCCGTTGCTCGAGGCCGGCGGCGCGCCGCTGATCGTCCATCACCTGAGGGCGTTGCAGGCGGCGGGGTTCGAGGACATCGTCGTCAATCTCTCGTGGCTCGGCGACCAGATCCGCGCGGCCCTCGGCGATGGGGGCCGGCATGGCGTCCGGCTGCACTACAGCGACGAAGGACCGGAGCCGCTCGAAACCGGCGGCGGCATTTTCCGCGCGCTGCCGCTGCTCGGCGCAGGACCGTTCCTGGTGATGAACGGTGACGTCTGGACCGATATCGACTGTTCGCTGCTGCGCGACCGGCTCGGGCCGCACGACCTGGCGCACCTCGTGCTGGTGCCGAACCCGGCGCACAACGAGAAGGGCGATTTCGTGCTCGAAGGCGGGCGCATCGTCGAGACGCCGGGCGAGCGCTTCACCTTTTCGGGCGTGGGCGTGTATCGAGCCGAGCTGTTCGACGGCTGCAGCGATGGCATTTTCAAGCTGGCCCCGCTGCTGCGCTCCGCCGCGCGCGCAGGGCGGGTGAGTGGCGAGCTCTACACGGGTGCCTGGCTCGACATCGGCACACCGGAGCGGTTGGCGCACCTCGACGAGCTGTTGAGTCGTCGCCGCGGCTGAATCCGCCGTTTCTCGGTGGCGAACGGGTTGCGACGCCGGTGATTCGCGCCGCGGGCCTCCGGGAAGTGATCTCCCCGGGGCGTCGCGCGGCATGGACGCC
>JAGVUU010000181.1 GCA_019136105.1 Gammaproteobacteria bacterium | reverse complement strand
GGGTCACGCATCGCCATCGACTATTCGAGCGGCGTGCCCACGCTCTCGGTGCGGCTGCAGGAAGTCTTCGGGCTCACGGCCTCGCCGCGCGTCGCCGACGGCCGCGTGCCCGTCACGATGGAACTGCTGTCGCCTGCACGCCGGCCGGTGCAGGTGACGCGGGACCTCGAGAGCTTCTGGTCACGCGGCTACCACGAGGTACGCAAGGAGCTGAAGGGCCGCTACCCGAAGCACTATTGGCCGGATGATCCGCACGACGCCACGGCCACGCGCCGCGTGCGCCCGCCCGGCACCTGAACGGTCACTCGGCGCGCAGCGCCTCGACCGGATCGAGCTTCGCGGCGCTCATCGCCGGCAGGATGCCGGCCACGAGCCCGATCACCACCGACAGCCCGAGCGCGAGCCCCATGAACAGGGTGGAGAAGCTCACCGGCAACTGGCTCGCCGCCTCGCCGAGCAGCCACGCGACCGTCGCGCCGAACAGCAGCCCCGCGAACCCGCCGAACAGCGACAGCACGACCGCCTCCGCGAGGAACAACGACAGCACCTGCCTGCGTCCGGCGCCGAGCGCGCGCAGCAGTCCCACTTCGGCGGTACGCTCGCGCACCGCGATCGTCATGATGGTGAAGATGCCGACCGCGCCCACCAGCAAGGAGATGCTGCCGAGCGCGGCGACCGCGAAGGTCAGCACACCCAGCACCGACCCCAGCGTGTCGAGCATCTGCTGCTGCGTGGTGATGGTGAAGTCCTCGTCGCCGTGACGGGCCATCAGCACGCGGCGAATGCCTGCCACCACTTCGTCCACCGGCGCCGTCTCCTCGTACAGCACATCGATCTCGAACAGGCTGTCGCGGTCGAAGAGCTCCAGCGCACGCGCCGCGGGGACGTACACCGTGTCGTCGAGGTCGAAGCCGATCATCGTGCCCTTCGCGCGCATCACGCCGACCACGCGGTAACGCTCGCTGCCCACGCGCACGTTCGCGCCGAGCGCGTTCGCGTCGCCGAACAGCTGGTCCTTCATTTTCGAGCCGAGCACCGCGAGGTTGCGGGGCGCCCGCGGATCGTCCGGCGGCAGGAAAGCGCCGCTCGCGACCTCGAAGCGGAATGCGTCGGCGAACTCGTGCCCCACGCCGTACACGGTGACGCGCCGCTTGCGGCCGTTGCCCTCGACCTCGGCGTTGCCCTGCACCACCGGCACCGACGCGGTCATGTACGGCACGCGGCGCAGCGCCTCGGCATCGTCGATGGTGAGCGGCCGCACGGTGCCGAACACGCCGATCGAGCCGCCCATGGTCTGCGTGGTGCCGGGCGTGATGCCGACGATGTTGGTGCCGAACTGCGTGAACTCGGCGACGACGAACTGCCGCACGCCCTCGCCGATCGACGTGAGCAGCACCACGGCGGCGACGCCGACCGCGATGCCGAGCGCGGTGAGCAGCGCGCGCATGCGGTGCGCGACGACCGAGCCGCCGGTGTACCTCACGAGGTCGGCCGTGCGCATGCCTCAGCGCCTCCCGGCCAGGGCGACCACCGGGTCGAGCTTTGCCGCGCGCCGTGCCGGCATGAGCCCGAACACCACGCCGCTCGCCACGGCGATCACCAGCGCGAGCACCACCGCCCAAGCCGGCGCGCCGACCGGCAGCACCGGGTAGAGCCGTCCGATCAAGGCGTTTGCGGCATACCCGACGACCAGTCCAGCCAGTGCGCCCGCCACCGACAGCAGCACCGCTTCGGCAAGGAACAGCGCCGTGATCTGCCGGCCGCGCGCGCCGAGCGCCTTGAGCAGCCCGACCTCGGCCGTGCGCTGGCTCACCGCCACCAGCATCACGTTCATGATCAGGATGCCCGCCACGGCGAGGCTGATCGAGGCGATGCCGGCCAGCGTCAGCGTGAGCGCGGTGAAGATGCGGTTGAACGTGGCGAGCACCGCGTCCTGGGTGATGACGGTGACATCCTCCTCGCCCTGGTGGCGCGACTTGATCGTCTCGAGGACGGTGAGCCTCGTGCGCGGAATGGCGTCGTGGTCGCTCGCCTGGACCAGGATGCGGAACAGCGACTCGGTGTTGAAGATCTGCTGCGCGCTGCTCACCGGGATGATCACGAGTTCCTGCAGGTCGAAGCCCACCGCACGGCCCGACTCGCCGAGCACGCCGATCACGCGGAAACGGCGGTCGCCGATGCGCACGGACGACCCCACCGCCGGCCGCTGCGGAAAGAGCTCCGACGCCACCTTGGTGCCCAGCACGCACACCGCCATGTCGCGATCGAGTTCGCCGGGCGGCAGGAACCGGCCCTGCCCCATCGACAGCTTGCGCACGTAGTAGAAATCGGCGGTGGAGCCGATCACCGGCACCTCGCGCGTGAGGCCCGCGGAACTGACGGGTGCCGACCCGACGACCAGCGGCGCAATCCGCTCGATGCCGGGCACCCGCAACAGCGCCCGCGCGTCGTCGAGCGTGAGGTCGCGCGGCGTCTCTCCCGCGAACAGCCCCGGTTGCACGCCGGTCGTCTCCGAGCGGCCGGGCAGCACGATCAGCAGGTCGGTGCCGAGCGCCTGGAACTCGCCCGTCACGTAGCGGCGCGCCCCCTCGCCGAGCGACGTGAGCACCACCACGGCTGCGACGCCGATCGACATGGCGATGAGCATCATGACGCTGCGCAGCCGGGCCCGGAACAGCGACTCCGCCGCGAGGTGCAGCAGGTCGGAGGCTCTCATCCCGCCGCCCCCGGCGTCGGTGCGTCGTGGACCACGCGCCCGTCGCGCATGCGGATCTGGCGCCGCGAGCGCGCCGCGACCTCGTCGTCGTGGGTGACGACGATCAGCGAGATGCCGCCCGCGTTGAGCGACTCGAGCGCCGCGAGCACCTCGGCGCCCGACACGTGGTCGAGGTTGCCGGTGGGCTCGTCGGCCAGCAGGACGGTCGGCCGCATCACCATGGCGCGCGCGATCGCGACGCGCTGGCGCTGCCCGCCCGAGAGCTGCGCGGGCCGGTGATGGGCGCGATCGGTGAGGCTGAGCGCGGCAAGCACCTCTTCCGTGCGCGCGCGGCGCGCCGCCGGCGCGTGGCCCGCCAGCACCATGGGCAGTTCCACGTTCTCGAACGCCGTGAGGCGCGGCACGAGGTGAAACGACTGGAAGATGAAGCCGATGCGCCGTGCCCGCACGTCCGCCAACGCATCGTCGTCGAGGTCGGTCGTCTCGCGGCCGTCGAGCACGTACTGGCCCGCGGTCGGACGGTCGAGCAGGCCGATCACGTTGAGCAGCGTCGACTTGCCGGAGCCGCTCGGCCCCATGATCGAGACGTACTCGCCGTCGGCGATGGTGAGCGTGACGCCGTCGAGCGCCCGCACCAGCTGGTCGCCCACCTGGAAGTGGCGGTCGATGGATCGCAGTTCGATCACGGCGGCCCCGGCTCAGCGCGCCACGGCCGGGACGCCGTCGGCGAGGCCTTCGCGGTCGATCGAGACGACGACCCGCGCGCCGGCGTCGATCCCCGCGGTGACCTCGGTGTACTCCCAGTTGCCGATGCCGGTCGTCACGTCACGCGAGCGGACGGTGCCGTCTTCGAGCACGTAGACCCGCTTGCCCTCGATGAGCGCGCGGGTGGGTACGCGCAGCACGTCGGCGCGCTCGGCGAGGATCACCTCGACGTCGGCACTGTAGCCGGGCAGCAGCAGCGCATCGCCCAGTTCGTCGATCTCGGCTTCGACTTCGACGGTGCGCGCCTGCTTCTCGGTGTCGATCACGTAAGGCGCCACGCGGCGCACGTGCGCCTTGAAGCTGCGGTCACGGAACGCATCCAGCGTGACGCGGGCCGGCATCCCCTCCCGCACACGCGGCGCATCCACCTCGTCGATCGGTGCGGTGATGTAGATGCAGCTCGTATCGACGACATCCACCGCGGGCGGCGTCGGGATGCCCACCGGAGACGGCGTGACGAACTCCCCGATCTCGCCGTTGATCTCGGCCACCGTGCCCGCGAACGGTGCGCGCAGCAGCGTGCGCTCGAGGGTGGCGCGTGCCGCATCGATGCGCGATTCGCTCACGCGCACCTGCTCGGCCGCCGCGCGGCACGCGGCCTCACGCGCGTCAGCCTCGCCCTCGGCCCGTTCCGCGAGTTCGGTCGACACCAGCTTGCGCTCGACCAGTGCCCCGAGGCGATTCGACTCGCGGCGGGCCACCTTGGCGGACACGCAGGCTTCCTCGCGCCGGGCCCGCGCGGCCGCGGCGTCGCGTTCGGTGACTGCGAGCTGGGCACGGATGTCGTCGTTCCACAGTTCGAGCAGCACCTGCCCGGCCTCGACGCGGTCGCCCTTCTTCACCGGCAGCTTCGCGATCTGGCCGCCCGCGGGCGGCGCAAGCTTGGCGCGTTGGCAGGCTTTCACCGTGCCCGCCCGCGTGTTGGTCACCGTCTCTGCAACCGTGCCGCGGCCCACCTCGACCACTTCGACCGGGATCGGCTCCGGGCGGCCCAGCCACAGCGCCGTGCCGACGCCCGCGGCCGCGAAGCCGGCAAGGATCCCGATCGTGCGCCACTTCATGAGGTGTCTCCTGCGTCGTCCGCTGGCGATTGCAACACCCGCCCCGTTCGAGCGCAATTCGGGACGTTCGCGCTTAGACTATCCGGCCATGACGAGGCGGATTTGCAGCACATCCCGGCCGACCGCTGCGCGTTCGCTGCTTCTGGTGCTGGTCCTGACGGCGTTGGCGGCGTGCACGCCGTTCCGCGCCGGACTGCCCGGCGACCCGGCGGAGGCTGATCCCGGATACGCCGTGCTGCAGGCCGCGCAGGGGCGGATCGGGTCGCCTTACAAATACGGCGGCGCTGGCCCCGATGCCTTCGACTGCAGTGGCCTGGTGACCTACGCGCACCGCCAGATCGGGGTGGCCGTGCCGCGGACCGCCGCCCAGCAGTTCGCCGCCGCCACGCCGGTCAAGCGCGGCG
>JAGVUU010000172.1 GCA_019136105.1 Gammaproteobacteria bacterium | reverse complement strand
CGGCGTGCCGCGCCTCAACGTGCTCGACCTGCAGCGCCTGATCCGCTCGCTGCCGAAGGTGGTGATCGCCGCGGTGGCGGGCTACGCGATCGGCGGCGGCCACGTGCTGCACGTGGTGTGCGACCTGACGATCGCCGCCGACAACGCGCGCTTCGGCCAGACCGGGCCGCGCGTGGGCTCGTTCGACGGCGGCTTCGGCTCGTCGTACCTCGCTCGCATCGTCGGCCAGAAGAAAGCCCGCGAGATCTGGTACTTGTGCGAGCAGTACGACGCGCAGGAGGCGCTCGCCATGGGGCTCGTCAACAAAGTCGTGCCGCTCGCCGAACTCGAGGCGACGGCTGTCGCCTGGGGCCGCCGCATCCTGACGCACAGCCCGCTCGCGATTCGCTGCCTCAAGGCGGCTTTCAACGCCGAGCTCGACGGGCAGGCGGGCATCCAGGAGCTCGCGGGCCACGCGACGCAGCTCTTCTACATGACCGAGGAGGCGCAGGAAGGCCGCAACGCCTACAACGAAAAGCGTCCGCCCGACTTCTCGCGCTTTCCATGGCGACCGTAAGCGCGCGCTCGGCGTGGTGGCTGGCGATCCGGCCGGCCACGCTCACGGCATCGGCGGCTCCAGTGCTGGTCGGCACCGGCGCCGCGTGGGCCGATGGCAAGTTCGCGCTCGGCCCGGCGCTGGCCGCCCTGATCGGCGCTTCGCTGCTGCAGGTCGGCGCGAACTTCGCGAACGACGTGTTCGACTTCGAGCGCGGCGCCGACAACGCAGACCGGCTCGGCCCGCAGCGCGCAACCCAGCAGGGATGGATCAGCGCGGCGCAGATGAAGCGCGCGATGTGGCTCGCGTTTGCAGGCGCAGCGCTCATCGGTCTCTATCTCACGTGGGTCGCGGGCTGGCCGGTGCTCGCGCTCGGCCTCCTGTCGATCGCCGCGGCCTATCTCTACACCGGCGGCCCGAAGCCGTACGGCTATCTCGGCCTCGGCGACCTGGCGGTGTTCGTGTTCTTCGGCTTCGGCGCCGTGGCGGGCACCTACTACGTGCAGGCGCACGCGGTCTCCCCGCTGGCGTGGCTCGCCTCCGTGCCGATCGGCGCGCTCGCCACGGCGATCCTCGTCGTGAACAACCTGCGCGACATCGAGACCGATGCGCGCGCCGGCAAGAACACGCTCGCGGTGCGGCTTGGTGACCGTCCCACACGCACGTACTACCTGCTGCTGCTGGCCGTGGCTTACGCGGTGCCGTTGCTGCTCTGGTTGCAGGGGTTGGCGGGGCCGTGGGTGCTGCTGTGCTGGTTGTCGTTGCCGCTCGCGCTGCAGGTGGCGCAGCGCATGCGCCACGAGAGCGGGCTCGCGTTGAACGGCTGCCTCGTGCTCACCGCGCGCCTCGAGGTGGTCTTCGGGTTGCTGTTCGCGCTCGGCCTGGCGTGGTGAACGTCGCGGCCGTCCGCGTCATCCCGGTCCGGCTGCGATTTGCGCAGCCCCTGCGCACCGCACGGGGCGAGTTCACTGAACGTGCGAGCGTACTGCTCGAGCTGCGCGATGCCGCTGGTGCCGTCGGCTATGGGGAGGCTGCACCGTGGCCGGGTTTCGGCACGGAGTCCGTGGAGGAGGTCGAGGCTTCGCTGCGTGCGGCGGAACACCTGCTGCTGGGTGCCTCGCTGCAGCCCGGCAAATGGCCGACGGCTCTCGCGAATTTGTTGGCCGGCCGGCCGGCCGCCCGCGCTGCCGTGCAGGGCGCGTTGCTCGATCTCGATGCGCGCCGCGCGGGGCGCACGTTGTCGGCGCACCTCGCTGCGAGCGCGGGTTCGACGTGTGGCGAACCACTGTCGCGCGTCCCTGTGAACGCCTTGCTGACTGCGCGTGATGCCGGGGCACTTTTCCGGGAGGCAGTGTTTGCCCGCGAGGCGGGGTACCGCGCCGTGAAGATCAAGCTCGGCAGCGATGCGGTGACGAGCGACGTCGCGCGCCTGCGGGCAGTGCGGGAAGGCATCGGTCCATCCATCAGGCTCCGCGGTGATGCCAACGGTGCGTGGTCGGTCCGTGACGCGCTCGCGGCGCTCGAGGCATTCGCACCGTTCGACCTGGAGTACGTCGAACAACCCGTGGCAGCGCCGGACATCGACGGTATGGCCGAGCTGCGCCGCCAAGCCGCCGTGCCGGTGGCTGCCGACGAGTCGGTGGCATCGGAGAGCGGAATGTTGCGGCTGCTCGCGGCGGGAGCGGCCGATGTCGTCGTGCTGAAGCCCGCCTCGCTCGGCGGGGCCGGGCGGGCGCTCGAGCTGGCGTCGCTGGCGCGCCGGGCCGGCATGCGCGTCGTGTTCACACACGCGTTCGAGTCCGCCGTCGGGGCGTTGCACGCGCTGCACTGCGCTGCCGCCTGGGGAGACGCGGAGGGAGTCCACGGATCGGCGACGGCCGGTCTCTTCGAGGCCGACGTTGCCGCGCCGCCCGGCTGTCACGACGGCTACGTTGCAGTCCCGGTCGGCCCCGGACTGGGGGTGACGTTGTGACCGGACGCCGTGACGTGCTCTGGCGGGCCGCGCAGACGCCCGACGCGCCTGCGCTCGAGAGTGCGGAGGGCACGTGGAGTTTCGCCGAGCTGGCCGATCGGTCGTGCCGGGCGGCGGACTATTTGCGCGCGACCTTGGCGGACGACAGCGCACCGATTGCGTTGCTGATGAATGGCGACGTCCGTTTCGCCGCATGGTTCCACGCCGTCGCGCTCACCGGCCGTCCCGTGCTGCCGCTCAACCTGCGCCTTACGATCAACGAACTCGTGGGTCAGCTCGAGCACGCGCGCGCAGCCTGCGTGCTCGGCGAAGCCGGCGATACCCGGCTCGAGGAACTCCTTGCGCGGCTGCCGGGCTGCCCGGTGATCGCGGCGCCGTCGCTCGATACGTTGCCGGCGGGCCGGGAGCAGCCTGGGGATCGGCCGGGCGATGGCGACGAAATCCTCGCGGTGCTCTACACCTCGGGCACGTCGGGCCGGCCCAAGGGTGCCTGCCTGACGTGGAACAACTTCTTCGCCAGTGCACGGGCGGCCGAGGATCGCCTCGGGGCAGTGGTCCACCGGCGCTGGCTCGCGTGCATGCCGCTGTTCCACGTGGGCGGTCTTTCGATCCTCATGCGCAGCGTGTTGTTCGGGGGTCCGGTGCGCCTGCAGTCGCGCTTCGATCCGGCCGTGGTGAGCGACGCGCTCGACGGCGGGGACATCGCAGGTGTCTCGCTGGTGCCGACGATGCTGTCGCGGCTGCTGGCGCATCGCGACTATCGCGCAGCACCGGGCGGCCTCGAAGTACTGCTGCTGGGCGGTGCCGCCGCAGCGCCGGAGCTGGTCGCGCGTGCGCTGGCGAAGGGCTATCCGGTCTGCCCGACTTACGGTCTCACCGAAGCCACTTCGCAGGTGGCGACTGCCGCGCCGCCGCGAGCGGGCGCGCGCGAACCGTCGCCCATGCTGCCGGTGCTCGGCACCCAGGTGCGCATCGTGTCGGGGGGGCGCGACGCCGGACCGGGAACCGAGGGCGAGATCGTGGTGCGCGGCGCGACTGTGATGCGCGGTTACCTGCACGACGACGAAGCGAACGCGGGCACTCTGCGCGACGGATGGCTGCACACGGGTGACATCGGGTATCTCGACGCCGCTGGAGGCTTGCACGTGCTCGACCGGCGCGACGACCTCGTGGTCTCGGGCGGTGAGAACGTGTATCCGGCCGAGATCGAGGCCGTGTTGCTCGAGCACCCCGCAGTGGAGGATGCCGGTGTCACGGGGGTGCCGGATGCGGACCTCGGCGCGCGCGTCGTCGCCTGGGTCGTGATCAAGCCGGGCTGCAGCGCGAGCGTCGAGGCGCTGCAGAGCCACTGCCGTGCGACGCTCGCCGGATTCAAGCAGCCACGCGAGTTTCGGTTGGTCGAGGCATTGCCGCGCAACGCGGCTGGCAAGCTGCAGCGGCGACGATTAGTCCCGTAGCCGGCCCTCGGTGCAGCGTTCCAGGCCGGACAGGTCGCGGAACGTGCGCACGTCATCGAAGCCCGCCGCCGTGAACAACGCACGCACGGCGGCACCCTGTGTGTCGCCGTGCTCGACGACCAGCCAGCCGCCCGGTCGCAGGTGCAGCGGCGCGCCGGCGGCAATGACCTGCAGCGCCTCGAGCCCGGTCGGGCCCGAGAACAGGGCTTCCGCCGGCTCGAAGCGGCGCACGCCGGGCTCGACGCGTGCGTCGTTCGCGGCGATGTAGGGCGGGTTGCTGGCGATGAGGTCGAAGCTGCGGCCGGCGACAGGCTCGAACCACGTGCCCTGCAGCACCGTGACCCGGTTGCCCAGCTCGAGCCGCAGCGCGTTCTCGCGCGTGGCCTCGACCGCCGCGGCCGCGAGGTCGGTTGCGACGACCCGGCAGCGCGGGCGTTCGCTGGCGATGGCGAGCGCGATCGCGCCACTGCCGGACGCGAGGTCGAGCACCTCGAGTTCGCGTTCCGCCGGAAGATGCGCGAGCGCGCGCTCGACGACCAGCTCGGTCTCGGGCCGCGGCACCAGCACGCCCGGGCCGACTCGCAACGTCAGCGACCAGAATTCCTTCTCCCCGAGCAGGTACGCCACCGGCTCGCCGTGCGAACGGCGCGTAAGCAGCGCCTCGTAGCGGTCGGTCGCCTCGCAGTCGAGGACACGCTCGTCCGGGTTCGCGAGCAGCCAGGCGCGATTGCGCCCGAGCGCGGCACCGAGCAGCACCTCGGCCTCGCGGCGCGGCTGGTCGCTCACGCGCGCGAGCTTCGCGGCACCTTCGTCGAGCAGCGCGCGGATTTCGGTGGCCATGCGGGCGGGGTGGGGCGCCCGTCAGTCGAGCGCTGCCAACTGCTCGGCCTGCCACTCCTGCTGCAGCGGGCCGATCACGCTGCTCGGCCTGCCACTCCTGCTGCAGCGGGCCGATCACGTCGTCGAGCGCGCCGTCCACGATCGAGGGCAGCTGGTAGAGCGTCAGGTTGATGCGGTGATCCGTGACGCGACCCTGCGGGTAGTTGTAGGTACGGATGCGCTCCGAGCGGTCGCCCGAGCCCACCTGCAGCTTGCGTTCCTGCGCCTGCTGGGCCGTCTGCTTCTGCCTTTCGGTCTCGAGCAGCTTCGCGCGCAGCAGCGACATCGCGCGCGAGCGGTTCTTGTGTTGCGAGCGCTCGTCCTGGCACTCGACCACGATGCCGGTCGGCAGGTGCGTGATGCGGATCGCCGAGTCGGTCTTGTTGACGTGCTGGCCGCCGGCCCCGGACGCGCGGAAGGTGTCGATGCGCAGCTCGGCCGGATTGAGCGCGACGTCCTCGACCTCGTCGAGTTCCGGCAGGATCGCCACGGTGCACGCCGACGTGTGGATGCGGCCCTGCGCCTCGGTGGCCGGCACGCGCTGCACGCGGTGCGTGCCCGACTCGAACTTGAGGCGCGAATAGGCGCCGCTGCCGACCACGCGGCTGATGATTTCCTTGTAGCCGCCGTGCTCGCCGGGGCTCTCGCTCAGCACCTCGACCTTCCAGCCCTGCCGCTCGGCAAAGCGGGAGTACATGCGGAACAGGTCGCCCGCGAAGATCGCCGCCTCGTCGCCGCCGGTGCCGGCGCGGATCTCGAGGAAGATGTTGGCGTCGTCGCGCTCGTCCTTCGGGATCAGGAGCTTCGTGAGTTCGAGGCTCTCGGCCTCGATGCGTGCGTCGAGGTCGTGCAGCTCGTCCTCGGCCAGCGCGCGCATGTCGGGATCGGCGCCGGCCGCCATCTCTGCCGCCGCCGCACGTTCGGCCTCCAGTCGGCGGAACTCCCGGAATCGCGCAGCCACCGGCTCGAGGCGCGCGTATTCCATCGACAGGTCGCGGAACGTGCCCTGCTTGCCGATCACCTCCGGATCGGCGAGCAACGCACCCACTTCCTCGAACCGCTCGGCGGTCTTCTCGAGGCGACGCCGGATGGAGTCCTTCATCAGTCGTGGTCGAGCCGGTAGATGTCCGCGATGGCGCGGACGATCTCGTCGTCACCTGTCTCCGCGGCGTCGCGCAGGCGCTGGCTCGGCGCGTGGATCAGCCGGTTCATGAGCGTGTTCGACAGGAACTCGAGCACTTCGTCCTGCGAGCGGCCTGCGGCCAGCATGCGTCTGGCCTGTTCGACCGTGTGCTGGCGCGTGTGCTCGGCTTCGTGGCGCAGGCGCCGGATGATCGGTGCGGCGTCGCGCGTGCGCTGCTGCAGCTCGAAGCGGTCCACTTCGGCGGCGATCATCTTGTCCGCTTCGCGGGCCGCCTGCCGCCGGTTCTCCATGTTCTCATTGACGACCGACTGCAGGTCGTCGACCGTGAACAGGTACACGTCCTCGAGCTCGGCGACCTCGGGCTCGATGTCGCGCGGCACGGCGATGTCCACCATGAAGATCGGCCGGCGCTTGCGTGCACGCAGGGCCTGGGCCGCCATCTCGCGCGTGATGATCACGTTGGGGCTCGCGGTGGAGGCCACCACGATGTCGGCTTCGCGAAGGTGCGCCGGAATGTCGTCGAGTCCGATCGCGAAGCCCTGGAACTCCGCGGCCAGCTCGCGCGCGCGGTCGATGCTGCGGTTGGCGACGATCATGCGGCGCAGGCCGTCGGCGTGCAGGTGGCGCGCCGCCAGCGCGATCGTCTCGCCGGCGCCGACCATCAGGGCCGTGCGGTTCTCGAAACTGGCGAAGACGGTCTTGGCCATCGCCACGGCGGCCGAGGCCACGGAGACCGCGTTGGCGCCGATCTGCGTCTCGGTGCGCACACGCTTGGCCACCGAGAACGCGGCCTGGAAGAGGCGGTTGAGCACCGGCCCGGTGGTGCCGGCGTCCTGCGCAGTGCGGTACGCGTCCTTGAGCTGGCCGAGGATCTGCGGCTCGCCGAGCACCATCGAGTCGAGTCCCGAGGCCACCGAGAACGCGTGCGTCACCGCCTTGGCGTCGTCATGGTGGTACAGGCAGTGGTGGATGCTGGTGCCGAGATGGTGGTAGCGCTGCAGCCAGTCGCCGAGGTCGGCCTCGCCGCTCTCGGTGACGCAGTAGATCTCGGTGCGGTTGCAGGTGGAGACGATCGCCGCCTCCCTGACGGGCGGCAGGCTCGCGAGCTCCCGCAGCGCGTCCGGGACGCGCGCCGGATCGAAGACCACGCGTTCGCGCACGTCGACGGGCGCAGTGCGATGGTTGATTCCGACGACGACGAGGGGCATCCGGTTACCGGGCGCGGAAAATCGCGAAATTCTGGTGGAAGGGAGGGTGCAAGACAAGCACGATGGGTCATCCGCTATAGTGTGCGGGTTTTTGCGGATATCTCCGATGCCATTCAAGTTCCTGCCCGTGCTCGCGATCCTGGCGTCGCTGGCCGCGTGCGCCGGCCTGCCGGGCGGCGGCGCGGCGCCCGAAGGTGCGCGCAAGGCCCCGGAAGTGCTGCTGGCCGACGGCGACGGCGCGCTCGAGCGCAACGAGTTGCCTGAGGCGGCCCGAGCCTATCGGCTGGCGGCCGAGGCGTCGGAAGACGAGGCGATCGCCGAACAGGCCACCCGCACGGCCTTC
>JAGVUU010000096.1 GCA_019136105.1 Gammaproteobacteria bacterium | reverse complement strand
TGAACAACGAGTTCTACCTAGGCGACCGCAGCCGCAAGAAGCTGTTGATCGTGGACGAGGCGTGGGAAGCGTTCGAGGACCCGATGGTGGCCAAGTTCCTCGAAGGCGCGTTTCGTAGGCTACGCAAAGCGAACGCGTCCCCGATCGTGATCAGTCAGTCGTTGCGCGATCTGTACAACAGCGCGTCGGGTGAGGCGATCGCCAACAACGCCGCGAACGTGCTGGTGTTGCGCCAGAACGCGGAGGCGATCGAGGCGCTTAAGACGAGCGGGCGCTTCAACATCGGCGAGTACGGCTACGAGATGCTGAAGTCGCTCCACACGGAGCCGGGGCAATACAGCGAAGTGCTGTTCCGCTCGGGGAGCGCGTGGGGCGTCGGGCGGTTCGTCGTCGACCGGTTCAGCCAGCTGCTCTACTCGACGATGGGCTCTGAGGTGGCTGCGCTCAAGGCGCTGCGCGAAAGCGGCATGACGGGCGCCGAGGCGATCCAGCACTACATCGCGGTGGAACGGGGTGAAGTCCCGCCCACACGGGCGGCGGCAATGGCCTTGCCGGCGGCACGGACCGGAACCAACCGATAGGAGACGGGCATGAGTGAATCGAGTTCATGGGCGGGCACGCTGGCGCAGTTTGTGCCGATGGTGGCGGTCGCGGCGCTGGCGGTCGCGGGCTACCACCTGGTCGTGGGTAAGAACGCCGTTGCGGAGCGGACAGAGGCAAACGGCGGCGGGCGGCCGGTCACGGCCCTGGTGGTGCTCGATACGCAAGCGCTGGTGCAGGGAAAGATCGACCTGGCAAGCGAGCAGATCGCCTCCGGACAGACGTTCACGGAGCAAGAGCTGACGATGCAGGGTCACAACTTCGGTGCGGAGCTGATGCGAGCGCTGCAGGAGTACCGGGACGCGGGCGTGATCGTGATCGACCGGCGCCACGCGATTGCAATTCCCCCGGGAGCCGATGTCACGCAGGAGGTCGCGAAGCGGCTCGGCGTGAAGGCGGTACCGGCCCCGGACCCGTTCGCGGCCCCTGCGGCGCCGTGAGATGAGCAGCGCGGGCGAGAGCGTAGGCGGCGTGACGGCTCCTGCCGATGAGCGGGTCGGCCGGCGCGGCTGGTACGCGCGGCTCGCGCTCGGTCTAGCGTTCGGGGCGGTGCTCGCGGTCGCGGCACACCACGTGGCCGCCCGCTACCGGCTCGCGCTCGACGTACAGAAGTACTACTCGTGCCTGCCGTTCGATGCGTACCTGGTGGACCCGGCACGGACGGGACCGCTGGAGAGGGGGACGCTGGTGCAGTTCGTGGCGCCGCCGGCGGCGACGCTGTTCACCGGGGAGTTCGAGGTGGTGAAGCTCGTGGGCGCACTGCCGGGGGATCACTGGCGGATCGTGGGCGACGAGCTGTTTCTGAACGGCGAGCTGTGGGGTCGCTTGCCGCTGCTCTCGAAGCTCGGGTTGGCCCCAGGCGCACTGGATGGGGAGGGGACGGTCGAGGAAGGCACGGTGCTGGTGCTCGGAACGACGCCGACGAGCTACGACTCACGGTACTGGGGAGCGCTGCCGATCGAGAACATCCGGGGAGTCGCGCATGTGGTGCTGTAGCGCTCGGGTGCTCGGTGGCATCGGGTTCGGCGTGGTCGTCGCGCTGTGGAGCGTGGGGGCGGATGCTGACCCCGCGATCGACGAAATCCTAAAGCGTTCGCAGCAGACGATCCAACAGGCCGAGTCGATCGCAGGCGAGGCGGCGGCCGAGATGCGGGCGCGCGCACCGATGCCCGTGCCGGAGGGCGGCGCCTGGCTCGCGGGGCGACCGGTCGACCTCGCCGACGACCGAGTGGCGGAGTCGGCCACGGCGCAGCAGCGCGCCTGGAATGAAGTCGTGACGGAAGCGGCCGACATGCAAGCCGCCGTGGAGGCCGGTCCGCCGCACCCCGAGGTGCCGGACAACGTCGTCTACGTGTTCATTTCGATGGCGATGCCGGAGGCCGCGCTGCGTTCGCTGCTGCTCGAGGCACTGCAAAACCCGGCGCTGCCGCCGACGCTGTTCGTGCTGAGGGGCTGGCAACCGCCAGAGCTGGGAAGGCTTGTCGCGAGACTGAACCGCGTGCTTCCGGAAGGCGACTCGCTCGGGGCGCTGCCGAACGTGCAGATCAATCCGAACCTGTTCCGCGACAGCGAAGTGGAGGTGGTGCCGACGTTCCTCACCAAGCAGCCGAACGGGCGCTGGGGCCGGGTGATGGGGACGACGAGCATCGCGGACGCTGTCGAGAAGATCGGGAGCGGCCAGTACGAGGGGACCTCGTTCGGTTCGACCTACGAGATCGAGGAACCGGACATCCTCGCGCTCATCGAGCAGCGGCTCGCCAGCATGGACTGGCAGAAGCAGGTGGAGCAGGCCCGTGCCGGCGTGTTCCGTCGCTCGACGGGGAGCGCGCTGCCTCAGGCCGTCGAGGACGACAGTTACCTCGTGGACCTGACCGTCACGGTGAACCAGGACCTCGCGGGGGCAGCGGGCGAAGTGTTTGCCTACCAAGGCGAGTCGGTGAACCCCTTCGACTACCTGACAGTGCAGACCAAGTACGTCTTTTTCGATGCGAACAGCCCGGAGCAGCGGCGGGTCGTGCGGGAGTGGATGGCCGCGCATCCGTACACGCAGCTGATCAGCACGCTTCCGGTCGAAGCGGCGGATGAGCGAAGGGCCATGCTCGCGGAAATGGGCCAGCCCGTCCATGAGATCAACGCGGCCCTGATCAGTCGATTCGCACTGCGCGCGGTACCGGCGGTGGCCTATCAGGAAGGCCGCATGCTGCGGGTGGACGTGCGCGGCATCCCGAACAAGGAGCGCACACGTGAGTGAAAGAAACACGGACGAACGAACGACGAAAGCGAGCGACCTGCAGGACACGTTGACGCCGCACGACCTGCGTCAGGAGGTCGCAAGCGGGCTGATCCTGGACATTCTCCAGGAGCGGCGCTCCGAGCGACGCTGGAAGCGCATCCGGAGAATTACGACGGCGGTGCTGGTACTGATGGGCGCGGTCATCTACGGCGCCTCGTACGCGGGGATGCTCGGCTACCGGGCGCTGCCGGTGAAGGACACGGTGGCGGTCGTGCCGATCACCGGGGCGATTGCGCGCGGAGCGCCCGCGTCGGCCGATGCCGTGAACCCGCTCCTCAAGCGCCTGTTCGAGTCCGAGCAGGTCAAGGGGATCGTGCTGCTGATCGACAGCGGCGGCGGCTCGCCGAGCGAGGCGGAGCGGATCACGCGGCTGCTCGACGAGCAGCGCGCGGCGACGGGCAAGCCGGTCTACACGGCGTGTGCGGGCATCTGCGCCTCGGCGGCCTACATGATCGCGTTGCACAGCGACCGCATCTACGTCGGTGAGTACACGTGGACCGGCTCGATCGGCGCGATCATGAAAGGCTGGGACTTCCGCGCGGTGCTCGACAAGTTCGACATCGATCAGCGGGTATTCGCCTCGGGCGAACTCAAGGACCTGATGAACCCGTTCAAGCCGATGTCGAGCCAGATGTCGGAGCAACTCGACGGGCTCGTGAAGCAGACCGCGCAGCGGTTCATCGACGAGGTGAAGGCGCGGCGAGGCGAGCGGTTGGTCGGTGGACCGGAGCTGTTCACAGGGGCCGTGTGGACCGGGCGGGAGGCGGTGAGGCTCGGCCTGGTCGACGAGGTCGGCACGCTCGAGGGCGTCATGGCGGAGAAATTCGCGGGGCTGCCGAGCAAGACGTACGAGCCGAAGGCACGCCGCAACAGCTTCTTCGACGCGATCCTCGGCGAGGTGGCGCTCGCGCTGCGGGAGGTGGCGTTCGATTCGCAGTACGAGGTGGTGATGTGATGCGAAACCGGACGCGGGGCTTCGTGGCGCTGCTCGCGCTGGCGGCACTGCTGTCGGGCGGGGCCGCACGCGCGGATCTACCGATGAACGCCAAGGACCTGCAGTGCCCAGACGCGGAGTTGTTCGGGCAGAAGCTGATCACGGGCGTGTGCTGGTCGTGCATGTTCCCGGTGTACCTCGCAGGGATCCAGGCCATGGGCGGGCGTGTGGACCGCCCGAGTGGGGCGTCGAACGATCGGGTGTGCATGTGCTCTGGGAGTTTGGCGGACGGCGAGCTTCCGACGATCGGGTTCACGGTCGGTGCGTTCCTGCCGATGCGGATCGTCGAGGTGGTGCGAAAGCCGTGGTGCTTCCCGTCGCTGATGGGTGCGGACATGGGTGATGCGAGCGTGATGGACGGCAGCCTGGCCTACGGTGGGAGCGGTCGATACAAAAACAACATGGACGCAGAAGCGCACGCGATGTGGAGCTGGCACTTCTACTCGTTCCCGCTGATGGAAATCCTGCAGCTGCTCAATCTGCCGCAGTGCAACACCGACAACTACTCGTCGTTTGACCTGCTGTTCCTGTCGGAAGCGTTCCCTCACTGGTACGACTCGCAACTGGCGTTCCTGGTCAATCCAGAGGCGATGCTGTTCGCCAATCCGATCGCACAGGCCGCGACGCTCGCGGACTGCACGGCGGCATCGGTGGACGACCCGACCAACAGCCTCTTCTGGGTCGCGGGCTGCTGGGGGAGTCACTACCCACTCACGGGACACACGGGAACCGGTTCGGCCCCGCAGACGGCAAGCCTGGCGGCCTCGCGGGCGCTGTTCCTGCTCGGCCGGTTGGGCTTCATGAAGCGGACGATCGGCGACGACGCGCTGTGCGGTGGACGCAAGATGCCAGTGCTGACGAAGTCGCAGTACCGGTTCCAGCAGCTGTTTCCGGTCCCGGAATCTGGCAACGCCGACCCGGGCAGCAACCCGCCACCGCCGGAGATCAACACTGCGCGTCCGGGTGACCCGCCGACAGCGGCCGAGGTCGATCTCGACCCGGCAGCGACGAAGGTGCCGAACATCCGCATTGGCAACGTCCGGGGCGGGTGCTGCCACGCGCTCGGCGAGAACACGATGCTCTGGGGTGAGTGGCGCACCCGGCCGGCAACGGGCCAGGACTTCGTCTACCTGCTGTGGCAATGGACGGACTGCTGCGCGGGCGTACTCGG
>JAGVUU010000204.1 GCA_019136105.1 Gammaproteobacteria bacterium | reverse complement strand
TGCGCCTGGGCGACCAACTGCACGATCTGGGCCAGCACGGTTGCTGAGCCAACCTTTTCGGCACGCATGATGAGCGCGCCCGTGCCGTTCATCGTCGCGCCGACCACTTTGTCGCCGGGCTTCTTCTCTACCGGGATCGGCTCGCCCGTCAGCATCGACTCATCGACGCTGGAGCGGCCTTCGACGACCTCGCCGTCCACCGGCACTTTCTCGCCGGGACGCACGCGCAGGCGATCACCGACGTGCACGTGCGCAAGCGGAACATCTGCCTCGGTGCCGTCGGCGGCGAGACGCCGCGCGGTCTTGGGTGCCAGGCCCAGCAGCGCCTTGAGCGCCGCCGAGGTGCTCGATCGTGCCGTCAGTTCCAGGACCTGCCCGAGCAAGGTCAACGAGACGATGATCGCCGCCGCCTCGAAGTAGACAGCGACGCGACCGTGTTCCTGGAACGAGGCAGGAAACAGTCCGGGCGCGATGGTCGCAACCACGCTGTATCCGAACGCGGCGCCCACACCCGTTCCGATCAGCGTCCACATGTTGGGGCTGCGATTGGCGATGGACTGCGCCCAGCGCTGGAAGAAGGGCCAACCCGCCCAGAGCACCACGGGAGCCGTGAGGATCAGTTCCAGCCACGTCCGCGCGTTCGACGAAAGCAGCGTCGTGCGATGCCCGAGCATCGCGAGCCCAAGCACGATCAACGACAACGGCAGCGTCCACCAGAACCGACGGCGGAAGTCCGTGAGCTCCGGGTTCTCGCCATCGTCGAGCGCGGGCATCACCGGCTCAAGCGCCATGCCGCAGATCGGACATGTGCCGGGAGCGTCGCGCAGGATCTCCGGATGCATCGGGCACGTGTACTGGGTGCCGGCGGGAACGATCGTCTCTTGTTGGACCGCGGCCGGCGAGAGGTACTTCGCCGGCTCCGCGACGAACTTCATGCGACACCCTGCGGAGCAGAACCGGTAGTCGGTGCCCCCGTGAGTCGCGTGATGTGGCGAATCGGGCTTCACTGTCATGCCACACACGGGATCGATCTGCGCTGCGCTGGAGACCGTAGCGGCGGCGTGTCCTGCATCGACACCCTGATGGTGGTGCGCGTTCATGGTACGTCCTCCGCATTCAGTGAATTGAGGATCGGGCAGGCCTCGGCGCGGCCGTGACCTGGGCAGGCCTTGACCAGGGTGCGCAGGCCGTCACGGATGCGTTCGAGTTCTTCGATGCGGTGCTCGACGTCCGCGAGCTTGGCTTCGGCAGCCTGCTTGACCTTCGCCACGCTGCGTTCATTGCTCAGCGACAACAGCCCGCGAATGTCCTCGAGCGTGAAGCCGAGCGCCTTGGCGCGGCGGATGAAGCGCAAGCGCTTCAATTCCGCGTCTCCGTACCTGCGATACCCCGATGCGAGACGAGTCGACGGGCTCAGCAGGTTATTGCGCTCGTAGTAGCGGACGGTGTCGATCGCGACACCTGCACGCTTCGCGAGTTGCCCAATGCCAAGGTTGCTCATGACTTACCTCCAGCTGGGCGTAAGTCTAAAGTCTGGACCATGGTCTAGAGTCAAGCAGGCATTTGGCTGGGAGCCGTAAGACGGCGAGACTGTGCCCTCAGGCGATCACTTCCAGCACGCCCATCATCCCCTGGCTTTCGTGTTCGAGAATGTGGCAGTGATACATCCGCTTGCCGAGTTGCTGCTGGACCACCTTCAAGGTGACTGTCTCGAATGCCGCTACATTGACGGTGTCGCGCCAGGCCACGAAGGGCTCCGCGGTCGTCGTGCCGTTGCGCGTGCGACTCATTACTTGGAATTGCGTGCCGTGCAGGTGGAACGGGTGATCCATGCTCGAGCGATTCTCGATGGTCCACTGCTCTATTTCGTTGAGCCGACTCGTGAGGTCGATCCGCGCCGGGTCGAACGATTTGCCATCGATCAGGAAGCTCATCATGCCGCCTCCCATGCCGCCCATCCCCATGCCGGACGAGAACACCAGGCTTTTCGATTGAGTCGGCAGCCCGAGATCCGCGATCGGGTTCAACGTGCTCGGCAGGGCAATCGCGGCCCGCGCAGCGGTCGTGGAGTTGACGGTGAGCAACGGGATCGTCGCTGCCGACGGCCCTATCATGCCCATCCCGCCACGGTCATAAGGCAGGCTCTGCAGGACGGCGGATGCCGGCGACGTCAGGCTGGCGGTGACGACAACCTCGACGCGCTCCGCTGGCGCCAGGAGGATCTCGTCGAGGCCGGGTACCGGCGCACCCAGCAAGCCGCCGTCCGTGCCGATCAGCGTCATCGTATGTCCCGTCAACGCTAGGCGCAGGTAACGGGCATTGGTCCCGTTCAGGATCCGCCACCGCTGGCTCTGGCCCGGATCGATCGACAACACGGGCTGGTGCTGGCCGTTTACGAGCAGGTAGTTGCCCTCGCGACCGTTCTGCCAGTCCATCGCTGAGTTCGGCGGAATCGTCCCATCCGCGGCAAGGCGCAGGTCGGACACGACCAGTAGCTTCTCCTGGATGGCCGAAGGCACGGGATCCGTGCGTGATCGCACGATGAACAGGCCCGCCATGCCGCGGAACACCTGCTCGGGCGTGAACTCATGCGGATGTGGGTGATACCAGTACGTGCCGGCACTGCCCACAGGCAAGGTGAACTCGTAGAGCCGATTGGCGCCCGGCGCCACGGGGTCCATTGGATTGCCATCCTGGTCGGGCGGCACCGGCAATCCGTGCCAGTGTACGGTCGTTTCCTGCGCCAACTGGTTTTCCAGGCGAATGCGGACGGTATCGCCTTCGTACACCTCGATCAGCGGTCCAGGCACGCTCGAGTTGTAGGTCCAGAATTCGGTCGACGTCCCCGGCAGCATGACCTTGCTGGCGCGCCGTGCCACAAGTGTGGCCGCGAACACGTTCGGCGTCGGGCTGGTGTTTGCGAGCCGCACCAGGTCGGTCAGGGGCTGGCCCACCGTCAGCGGCGACACTGGAGACGCCGGCGGCGGGTTCGATACAGGTGGGCTGCCGGGCAGTGGTGCCGTCCCTGCGGGAGGCGTCACGGCTCCTTCTCCTCCGCCGCTGCCGCCGCAGCCGGTGAGAACCGCGACGGACCCGGCGGTGCCGAGCACGATGAAGCGACGACGATCCATAGACTGTCTCCCGCGCGCGTCGATCAGCGCGCCAGTGCATCCATGATGGCGTTGTTGGCGTTCACCATCGAGAACATGAACAGGTTGCGCTGGCCGGACGGCACCGTGTTGTGCCCCATTCCTGGCGAGCCACCCATCATCGGGCCACCGTGCGAGTGCCCTCCGTGCTCGAGCGGATGCATGGCTGTCATCCAGTCCCGCATGGCGTCGGCATCCAGCAGCGCACCCATGCCCTGGTACGTGCCGTCGAGCGATCCGCAGGACGTCACCGACGCGTTGATCCGATACATGTTATGCGTTGCGTCCGGGACGCTGACCGTACCGTTGAACAGACAGCCACGCGAATCGCTGGCGTGGAGTTGCCCGTTGGCGTCCAGGGTCATTGTCATTGTGTAACCGTTCGACGTGGTGCGCGTGTAGACACCCGCAACCGTTCCGATCGAGGCAGGCCGGTCCCACATCGGGCTCAAGCTCATGTTGAAAGTGCCGGCGTCTCCACTGCCCGAGTACCGTCCGCTCATCGTGCCCTGCGCATGGTGATCGACGGTCATCGATGCCGGGCCGTGGTTCGTGCCGTCCGGGAAGTGCGCTCCGTCATACATGTGGCCGGCGAACGTCGCGTCGAATCGCGCGCCGCTCATCGGCAACTGGCCGCCCCATACGCGCCCGTCCGTGGCCATCCACACGCTTTGACCGTCGGGACCCGTCAACGCGACGACGGACGCCGTCTGGCCAGTCGTGGTGGAGACGATGCTGCCCTTCCAGACGCCGGGTGTCGTGGCAGCCGTCGACGTTGGCGGGGTGCTCGGCGTCCCGGTCGGCGGCGTGGTTGGGGTGGCGCCCGATCCTGTGCTCGAATCACCGCCGCTGCCGCCGCAGGCAGTCAATGCAAGGCTGGCGGCAATGAGTGTCAGGGCTGGAAATCGTGAGCCGGAAAAGCCGTTCATGAATCGCTCCAATGAATCTGTGAAGTCGGTGGCTAGGCATCGTGCAGGCGCCGCGAAAGCGGAGACCGCCCGTGGGCGGCCTCCGCTGGGATCGGCCTACTTAGCTGCGTCTTGCGCCATGCTGCGGTGTTCCGCGGCAAGCGCCTGATAGTCCGCGGCAGCGTCCGTGTAGCTCTTAACGAGACGCTCGCAGTGCCGCACCATCGAATTCGGCCCGGTCTTCTTTGGGCCGCCGGCTGAGTGGTACGCACGCGCCATCGCCTCGTGCTTGCTCGCCGTCGCCTCCGCTGCGGCTGCATCGGCGTCGTATGACTTGGCGATGGCCTCGTGGTCCGCCGGGGTCTTGGCGGCGGCAATCTGGGCCTCCGTTACATCGGCAACGGCAGGAAGCGGAACGGATGCAAACAGGGCGAGAACCGCCGCGAACGCGGCGAGCGGGTTGGTATGCAATTTCATGGGAATCTCCGTACGACTGAACTGTGTGCCCGCAGCACCGTCGGGTGCCCGGGACTAAACGCGACGGAAGGCGCGTTCAGTTCGGCGGTCGCAGGAAATCGAACAGCGGTGCGTCGAAGACGGGCGTCGCCAGTACACTCGCGACGCTTTCAGGAGGCGTCGGGCTCGCGACGATCAGGCGCATGGAGCCCAGGGCAGGCGTGTGTGCGCAAGGACAGGAGCAGGCGACGTGTGTGCGGCAATGATGGTCGCTAGTCGAGGAGCCCGGAGCAGTCGGCAGCTGCCCGTCGGGGCAGTCGCCACAATCGGTGGCACCGCCGCCAGCCATGTGAGTTGCCTGGTTCGTCGAATCACAGTCGTCGTTCGCGGCGGGCGCCGCATGGGATAACGGGCTCACGAGCAGCTGGAAGAGCACCAGCAGCGAGACGAACAGCGACGATTTCGGCCGGCCGATCATGCGGCGCACCATAGCGCCGGCCTGTGCAGGCGCCATTGGGAATTGCGCGTACTCTGTTTCGGCAGCAT
>JAGVUU010000082.1 GCA_019136105.1 Gammaproteobacteria bacterium | reverse complement strand
GGACGACGAGATCATCGCGCTCATGAAGAAGCACGGCACGGGGTACGTGCCGACGATCACCGCGGGCCGGTTCGTGGCCGAGAAGGCGAAGGTGCCGGGCTACTTCCCCGACATCGTGCGCCCCAAGGCGGAGCGCATCGGCAGCCAGATCCAGGACACGTTCGCGAAGGCCTACAGGGCCGGCGTCAAGATCGGCTTCGGCACCGACATGGGCGTCGGGCCGCACGGCGACAATGCGCTCGAGTTCGGCTACATGGTGGAGGCGGGAATGCCAGCCAACGAGGCCCTGCAGGCTGCCACGTATCGCGCGGCGCAGGTGCTCGGGGTGAACGACCTCGGCCAGATCGAGCCGGGCTTCCGGGCCGACGTCGTGGCCGTGGCGGGCAACCCGCTCGAGGACATCACGCTCACGCGCGACGTGGCGTTCGTGATGAAGGACGGCGTCATCTACTAGCCGGCGTCAGTCCCACATCGATACGATGTGGCCCACGTCGGGCGCGACGCGCCCGGCGTGCACCTCGCACCACGTGGCGGCCGCGGCGGCAGCACCGCTCGAGTGCTGCACCCTGAGCCACCCGCGGCTCCAGTTCACGAACCGCTTCACAGCCGCGGCCACGCGCTCCTGGTAGCCGCGGGGCCCCCAGTCCTGCACGCGCTTCTTCACCTGCGTCGGCGCGAAAAAGAACGCGGGTTTCGGGCCGGGCAGTTCCTTCGCGCGCGCGGGCGCCTCGTGGTGGCTGCGGCCGATCGCCATCGAGTGCTTGAGTCGATCGCCGAAACGGGAGTGCACTGCAGCGAGCACCGGCCCGCTGCCGGCCATGTCGATGGAGACGATCGGCGTGTCCGCCGGGATCGCTGCAATGTCATCGTAGGTGACGACCTCGTCGTAGCAGCCAAGCGCGTGGGTGAACGCGTGGTTGCGCGCCGACGTCACGCCGATGACCTCGAGCGCCGGCCGCTGGTCGGCGCAGTAGGCAAAGCCTACCGCGGTCTTGCTCGACGCAGAGAGCACCACCACGCGGCTCGCGCCGAACCAGCCGTTGTCCGCAAAGTAGTCCTCCGCGAGCCAGCCCGTGATGAACAGGCCTCGCAGCAGCGCGTGGCGGTCCTCGGCGTCGGCACCGGGCTCGTGGAATGCATCGCGGTCGGTGGCGACGTAGGCCCGGTAGACCGGGGCGTGAGCTGCACGGTGCGCGCCGTCGTCGCGCAGTCCGTCTGGCGTCGGCGTCACCGTCATCTCCACGTAGCGAGCCATCGGGTACCAGCCGTAGTAGCGGCCGCCGGCCGGCACATCTGGGTGGCGCGACTCGACGACCTCGGCCCAACCCATCGCCGGCACGCAGCCCCAGCCCGGGTCGCCGGTGGGAAAGAAGTCCCAGTAGCCAAGCACATCGCCCGTGGTCGCATAAGTGACCGTATTGGCGGTGACGGCGAAGCGTTCGACGCGAAAGCGCACCTGACCGGGCGAAAGCGCCGGCAGTTCCGACTCGACGATCCTCGTCGCGCCGTGCCGCGCGCGATCGACCTGCAGGGTGAGGTTGCCTGTGTCCATGTCACTTCCAGCCACGAGGGTTTTTCAGCCAGTCCTGCTCCCAGCGCTCGATGTAGCCGAGCATCCGCGCGGACACGTCGGGCTGCCGTGCCGCGAGGTTGTAGGCCTCGCCGGGATCCAGTGCCACGTCGTAGAGCATCGGGTGATCGGCGTACAGGCGCAACTCGCGCCCCGTCCGTTCATCGGCGTACTTGTACTCCTCGAGCCGCTGGCCGGCCAGCGAGTTCGGCTTGTCGAGCGGCACGGGCCAGTAATAGCGGTCCACGTAGCGGTAGTACTTCCACTGCCCGGAGCGCACGCCGTCGATCACCTTGTCGTCGAAGAACAGCAGTGCCTCGTGTGGCGGCGCCGGTTGCTCGCCGCTCATCACGCCCCACAAGTCGCGGCCGTCGATGACCCGATCATCCGGCAGTTCGAGGCCGGCGAGGCGCAGCACGGTCGGGAACAGGTCGATGTTCATGGCCGGAACGCCCACGGTGGCGCCGGCCGGCAGCCGCCCCGGCCAGGACGCGATGAACGGCACGCGCTGCCCACCTTCCCAGGGCATGCCCTTGCGGCCGCGCAGGCCCTGTGTGCTGCCCTGGTACCAGGCGCCGTTGTCGCTGGTGAAGATCACGAGCGTATCGTCGCGCAGGCCGCGCTCCTCGAGCGCGCGCAGCACCTCGCCCACGCTCCAGTCGAGTTCCTCGACCGCGTCGCCGTACGGCCCGGCGGCCGACCGGCCGCGGAACCGCTCGGAAGGGTAGAGCGGCACGTGCACGTCCTTGTGGCCCACATAGAGGAAGAACGGCCGGTCACGATTGCGGTCGATGAACCCGACGGCGGCACGCGTGAAGTCGGCGGTCATCTGCTCCTGCGCGAGGCCGACGTTGGGCGTGAGTTCCTGGTCATCGCGCCACACCGCGACCGGGAACTCGTCGTTCGAGTGCGGGATGCCCTCGAAGAAGTCGAACCCATGCCGGATCGGCAGGAACCGCGGGTCGTGCGAGAAGTCGCCCAGGTGCCACTTGCCGACGTGCCCAGTCGCGTATCCGGCCACCTTGAGCGCCTCGGCGAGCGTGAGCTCGGAGTCAGGCAGGCCGCGCACGTACGAGTCGTGGAATCGTGACGTGCCGAGCTTCGAGCCGAGCCGCGTCAGCGCGAGGTCGAAGCGGTGGCCCAGCGAGATCTCACTGGCGAAGATGACGTACGAGACGCCGGTGCGCACCGGATAGCGGCCCGTGAGCAGCCCGGCGCGCGACGGCGAGCACACCGACGCGCTCGCGTAGAAGTCGATGAAGCGCACGCCCTCCGCGGCGAGCCGGTCGAGGTTCGGCGTGCGGATGGCGCGAGCGCCGTAGCTGCCGAGATCGCCGTAGCCAAGGTCATCGGCGAGGATGACCACGACGTTCGGTGGGCGATCCGTGCCGGTCGCGTTACCCGGGCTGCGCCGAATGACCTGTTCCGCCGGGATCGCGTCACGGCGCGCATCCTGGAACGGCGTGGGGTCGATGTCCGCGCGCAGGCCCGGTTCGAAGGATGGGCGGTTAGCGAGGAGCAACCAGGATACGGCGAGCACGGCGATGGCCAGCAACCACAGCGCGCGACGGGAGGGCAGGCGCATCGGGCCTCCGGACGATGGACGGGTCCGCCGCCAAAGGTGCGTGTAATCCGTTGCTCGTGCAACTGCCCGTGAGTTACAGCCAGCGCTGGAACCACTCCGTCGCGAGCGCAGCCACCTGCTGTAGCGTGCCCGGCTCCTCGAACAGGTGCGTGGCGCCCGGGACGATCTCGAGCCGGGCCTCGCACGTCAGTTCCGCGAGCGCGCGCTCGTTGAGTTCGATGACCACCGGGTCGTGGGAGCCCACGATCAGGAGCGTCGGGGCCGTGACCCGGCGCAGCGCCGCACCCGCGAGATCGGGGCGCCCGCCGCGCGACACGACGGCGTTCACGCCGCACTCCGCGCTGGCCGCCAGCGCCGCTGCTGCGCCGGTGCTGGCACCGAAATAGCCGCGCGTCAGCGACCGCGCCCAGTCCTCGCGCTCGAGCCACCGCGTCGCGCCGGCGAGGCGCTCGGTGAGCAGGCCGATGTCGAAGCGCAGGCTCGCGTCGCGGCGATCGCGGCGCTCTTCGGCCGGCGTGAGCAGGTCGAAGAGCAGGGTGCCGATGCCGCCCCGCACGATCTCGTCGGCGACAAAGCGGTTGCGCGGGCTCAAGCGGCTGCTGCCGCTGCCGTGCGCGAAGAGCACGATGCCCCGTGCGCTGGGTGGCAACCAGACCTCGCCGGACAGCGTTGCGTCCGCGGTGCTGATGGAGACGTCACGTCGTGTCGTCGTCATGCCACGATCCCTCCAAAGGCTGCCTGCGCCTCCGCGCGCAGTTCGTCCTCCCGCCCTGCGTAGCGCGGCGAGAAATGAAACGGCACGAGCACGGATGCGCGCGCAGCCGCAGCGATCGCACCGGCCTGGCGTGCGGTGAGATGGGCCTTGCGCGTCGCATCAGCGGCGTCGGCGTCGAGAAACGTGCTTTCGATGAAGAACAAGTCGGCCGCCTCGGCCAGTTCGACGATGCGCTGCACGTTGCCCGCGTGGTGCGCCGCATCCGTGACATAGGCGAGCTTCTGGCCGGGCACGACCTGCAGGGCCTGGCTGCGCAGCGTACCGAGCGTGATGGGTCGCTGCGCGTCGCCGCCCAGCGCGCGTGCCACGACCACCGTGTCGTCCCCCGCCCCGGCGAGGATCGCGTGCTTCGCCTCGCGCAGCCACGGTCCCGGCTCGATGCCGAGGTCGGCGAGCCGGTTGCGCCACACGTTGACGTGCACCGCCTCCTGCACTGCGAACGCGAGGCACGGCGTCCGGTGATCGAGCACCGCACAGCGTACTTCGAAGGCGGGCTCCACCAGGAGCCGCCCGTGACCGGTGGCCAGGGGCGCGAGGTCACGGCGGGCGAACCGCTCGCGCGAGTTGAAGCTGGCACGCCGCAGTCCTCCCTCCGCCGTCACCTCGTGCGCCGTCAGTTCGAGGTCGGCGGCGTAGTTCTCGACCAGGTTCCAGGTGAACGCCGCGAGCTTGTGCTCCACCTGCTCGATGAACCGCTCCGGACCGTACAGAGCGAGCGGCCGATGCCGGCCGAGGCAGGTCCTCAGCAGCCGGTCGAATCCCACGAAGTGGTCCATGTGGGCGTGCGACACGAACACGTGGCTGGTGCGCAGCAGCTTGCGCGGCGGGACCGCCGCGATGTCGCCCAGGTCGAAGAGCAGGGCGCGGCGCTCGAACAGGATGTCGACGAACAGCGCCGGGTCGCCGAACGGCCCGTTGACCAGGCGCGGCTGGAAGATCGGGCGCATGCGTCCAGTGTCGCGTAACTGCGGCGGCCGGCGCATCCGCAGGATCGGCAACCGGCCAGGGGCGCGCCCGGGTAGGTATTACTACGGTTGATCGTCAAAAACCGGAATGGTTAAAGACCTTAACTAATGAACCGGGGAGCCAGGCTGACGCGATCGGTCGAGGAGGGCGTGGTGCTCGCCCTGTTCGATATCGCGAACCAGCTCTACAAGCTCGGCGATGCAGTGGCGGCCGGCGCCGGGCTCACCACGCAGCAGTGGCTGCTGCTGCTGCAGGTCGCGGGCGATCCGAACTTCTCGCGGCCCACCCGCAGCGCCTCCGTCCATGCGGGCCCGGCTGGGTCGAGCATCGCGCGCGACCGCGGCGTGTCGCGCGCCAACGTGAGCACCCTGTTGTCGCAGTTGATCGCCAGGGGTTACGTGCGGCAGCAGGCGAACCCGGGCGACCGGCGCCGCAAGCAGTTGCTGCTGACCGAGCAGGGGCGCCGCGCACTCGCCGCGATCGAGCCGGCGCGGCGCGAGGCGAACCGCAAGCTGCTCGGCGGGCTTGCTCCCGCCGAACGTGCGCAATTGCTCGCAAGCCTGCAGGCCTGCCTGGAGCACCTCTGGATCACCGCCGGGTCGGGCGGCGTGCCACCGACAGGGACGTAGCGAGTCGAGGGGAGTACGAGCATGAACCTGTCCGTCCTGTTGTGGGGCATTCCGCAGGCGATGCGCGCGGCCGCGCGCCTCTACCCGGAATACGCCGCGCGATTGAAGGAGCGCAACCTCGTCGCGCAGCTCCGGCTGCGCGATCGCCCCGAGGGCCGCTGGATTCAGCTCGAGAACGGCAGGATCCGCTCGCAGAAGGGCCTCCACGCGCGGCCCGACATCACGATCCACTTCAAGAACAAGGCGATTGCCGAGAGCTTCCTGACGCAGCCGTTCGACATGCTCGAACGCATCGACGCGGCGAAGAACTTCAAGGTCGGCCTCGAGGGCCCGGACGAGCTCGCGGTCTGGTTCATGGCCACGCTGGCGCGGCTCGAGTCGGTCACCTGGAAGGCCGGCACCGACGTGGGGCACGGCGTGACGCGCTACACGAGCGGCACCAACGGCGGCCCGATCTTCGTGTACGTCAAGGACGGCAAGGTCCTGCGCACCACGCCGATCGACTTCGACGCCGACGACGCGCCGTCCTGGTCGATCACCGCACGCGGCAAGACGTTCACGCCACCGCGTCACACGACGCTCGGCGCGCACGGCATGTGCCAGAAGTCGATGCTCTACTCGAAGAACCGGCTGCTCCATCCGATGAAGCGGGTGGACTTCGACCCCGACGGTGACCGCAACATCCAGAACCGCGGCAAGTCGGAGTTCGTGCGCATCAGCTGGGACGAGGCGCTCGACATCGTCGTCAAGGAGATCAAGCGCGCGAAGGCCGTGGGTCCCGGCGCCATCGCGGTGCAGAACGGCTCGCACCACCAGTGGGGCAACCTCGGGCACTACCTGAGCGCCTTCAACCGCTTCTGGAACCTGATCGGCGTCACCAAGTGCGTGCACAGCCCCGACAGCTGGGAAGGCTGGTTCTGGGGCGCGATGCACCACTGGGGCAACAGCCTGCGGCTCGGCTGCCCGGAGTTCTACGGCACCGTGGAGGACTGCCTCAAGGAAGCCGAGATGATCGTGTTCTGGTCGAGCGACCCGGACACGACCTACGGGTTCGAAGGCATGCAGCGGCGCGAATGGGCCCGCGAACTCGGCATCCAGATGGTTCACATCGACCCGCACCTCAACCACACCGCGGCGCACCTCGGCGGCAAGTGGATCGCGCCGCGCGCCGGCACCGACCCGGCGCTCGCCCAGGCGCTGTGTTACGTGTGGATCACCGAGGGACTGTACGACAAGGAATTCGTCGCGAAGCGCACCACGGGCTTCGACGAATGGAAGGCGTACGTGCTCGGCGAGAGCGACGGGGTTCCCAAGACGCCGGAATGGCAGGAAGCGGAGACCGGCGTGCCGGCCCGCGACGTGCGCGCGCTGGCGCGCGAGTGGGGCACGAAGAAGACCTACCTCGGCGCCGGCAGCTGGGGCGTCGGCGTCGGCGGCGCCTGCCGCGGGCCGACCGGCATGCAGTGGGCGCGCATGATGGCCATCCTCGGCGCGATGCAGGGCTACGGCCGCCCCGGCAGCAACTTCGGCAACCTGCAGTTCGGCTCGCCGCTCGACTTCAACTTCTATTTCCCGGGGTACGGCGACGGCAGCTTCTCGGGCGACCTGGTCTACAGCGCCAATTCGGCCCACAACTACCAGCGCATGCCGCACATCGTGACGATGAGCTCGGTGCGCCAGGCGATCCCGCGCATGTGGCTCCCGGAGGCGATCACCCAGGGCAAGGCCATGGGCTACATCAACGACGTGTCGTCGGTGCAGGGCCAGTTCTTCCCCTTCGGCTATCCGTCGCCCGGCCACGTGCGCGTCGAGATGCTCTACAAGTACGGCAGCCAGATGTTCGGCACGATGGTCGACGGCAACCGCTGGGCGCGCATGTACCAGCACGAGAGCCTGAAGTTCGTCGTCAACCAGTCGGTGTGGAAGGAGGGCGAGACGCCGTTCGCGGACATCATCCTGCCCGCGTGCACGGTGTTCGAGAAGTGGGACATCGGCGAGTGGTACAACGTGGGCGCCGGGTACGTGATGCACATGTACTCGATGAACAACCACCGCGTGATCTCGCTGCAGCACAAGTGCATCGAGCCGCTCGGCGAGTCGAAGTCGGACTACGACATCTTCCTCTCCATCATGGAACGGCTCGGCCTCGGTGCCGTTTACTCTGAAGGCGGCACGACGGAGCTCGACTGGTGCAAGCGCGTCTTCGATTCCTCGGACCTGTCGAAGCACATCACGTGGCGGCAGTTCCTGAAGAAGGGTTACTTCGTCGTGCCGCCCGACCCGGCGGCGGCGCGCGCCCCGACCGCGAACCGCTGGTTCTACGAGGGCCGCAAGAAAGACACGCCCGAGCCCTATCCGCTGCCGTCGGACTACGTGGGCGGCTACCTCGAGGGGCTGCAGACGCCGTCGGGCAAGTTCGAGTTCGTGGCCCAGACCCTGAAGCGCATCGACGACCCGGACCGGCCGCCGCTCAACCGCTACATGCCGACCTACGAGGATCCGGTGCGCAACCCCGAGCTCGCGGAGTTCCCGCTCAAGCTGCTGACGGCGCACACCCGCTACGCGTTCCACGTCATGGGTGACGACGAGGGCAGCAGCGTCAACGACATCCGCGAGCACCGCATCTTCAAGGACGGGCGCGACTACCTCGTGGCCCGCATCAGCGCGCAGGACGCCGCCGGGCGCGGCATCCGCGACGCCGACCTGATCCGGCTGTGGAACCGCCGCGGGTCGGTCGTGTGCGCAGCGCAGGTCACGCATCGGCTGCAGCCCGGAGTGGTCAGCACCTATGCCGGATCGGCGCAGTACGCGCCGGTGGGAGAACCGGGCCAGTCGACCGACCTCGGTGGCTGCGTGAACATGCTGTGCCCGAGCGAATCGATCACGAAGAAGGGGCACGGCATCAAGCCCAACGCGGTCCTCATCCAGGTCGAGAAGTGGACCGGCGTCGACACCTGGAAGCCGGTGGAGGCAGCGTGATGGCCAGCAAGTGGAACCTGATCGTCGACGTCGCCCGCTGCGACAACTGCCGCGTGTGCTTCCTCGCGGTGAAGGACGAGTACGTCGGCAACGACTTCCCGGGGTGCTCGGCTGCACAGCCCGCGCAGGGACACAACTGGCTCGACATCCGGCGCAAGGAGCGGGGCGCGTATCCGCTCGTCGAGGCGCGCTTCATGCCCGTCATGTGCAACCACTGCGACGACCCGCCGTGCCTGAAGGCGGCGCGTGACGGTGCGGTGCGCAAACGCGCAGATGGCATCGTCATCATCGACCCGGAGAAATCGCGGGGCCAGCGGCAGATCGTGGACGCGTGTCCCTACGGCGCGGTCTGCTGGAACGAGGAAAGGCAGATCCCGCAGGCCTGGCCATTCGATGCGCACCTGCTGGACCAGGGCTGGACCCGGACGCGGGCCGAGCAGGCCTGCCCGGCACACGCGTTCCGCACGCTCAAGGTCGAGGACGAGGAGATGCGGCGCATCCAGGCCGGCGAAGGCCTCGAGGTGCTCGAGCCCGGGCTCGGCACGCGGCCGCGCGTGTACTACAAGAACCTGCGGCTGATGACCAGGTGCTTCGTGGGCGCCACGGTCGTGACGCGCGCGGGTGGCACGGAAGAGTGCGCCGCCGGCGTCGAGGTGGTGCTGACGAAGGACGGCCGCGAGGTCGGCCGGGCGACGACCGATGCATTCGGCGAGTTCAAGATCGACGCGCTCGAACCGGACAGTACAGGCTACCTGCTGGAAGCCAGCGCTCCTGCCGGGCGTTGCTCGACGCGATTCGAACTCGGCGGCGAGAGCCGCTACCTCGGCGTGCTGGCGCTCGCGGCCGGCGCCTAGACGTAGCTCGTGTAGCGCGGGTCGTACATCTGCGCGCGCATGAACTCGAGCAGGTCGTCCGGGCGCTCGAGCGTGGCATAGCCGTCGCGGTAGGCGATTTCGGCCACCGCGGCCGCGATGTGCGCCGAGACGGCCCGCACGCCGTTCAGCGGCGGATACAGGCTGCCTTGCGCGAGATCCGCGTCGCTCGTGTGCTCCGCGAGCGTGCGAGCCGCGGCCATGAACATCTCGTCGGTCACGCGCGTCGAGCGCACCGAGACCACGCCGAGCCCCACGCCCGGGAAGATATACGAATTGTTGCCCTGCCGCGGCACGAAGTGCTTGCCCGCGAAGTCGACGGGCAGGAACGGGCTGCCCGAGGCGAACAACGCCTTGCCGCCCGACCATTCGTAGGCCTGCGCAGCGGTGCACTCCGACTTGGAGGTCGGATTCGACAGCGCGAAGACGATCGGCCGCTCGTTGAGGCGCGTCATCTCCTCGATGACCTCCCTGGTGAACAGGCCCGGCGTCGCGCCCACGCCGATGATCGCCGTCGGCTTCAATGCCCGCACGGCGCCGAGGAAATCCGCGGCTGGCTCATGCGGGTGCGCGTAGGCCTTCTTGTGCTCGGCCAGGTCGGTGCGGTTCGCCACCACGAGGCCCTTCGAGTCCACCATCCAGCAGCGTGCACGCGCCTCATCGGGCGTGAGACCGTCCGCGACCATCGCGGCGGACAGCAGGTCGCAGATGCCGGTGGCCGCTTCGCCCGCGCCGAGGCACAGGAACGTCTGTTCGGCCATGCGCTTCTTCGTCACGCGCAGTGCCGAGAAGATGCCCGCCACGGTGACCGACGCGGTGCCCTGGATGTCGTCGTTGAAACAGCAGACGCGATCGCGGTACTTGCGCAACAGCCGGAACGCGTTGTGGTTCGCGAAATCCTCGAACTGGACGACGATGCCCGGGAACACCTGCTGCGCGGCGGTGACGAATTCCTCGACGATCTCGTCGAGGGCCGCGCCCGAGAGGCGCTGCTGGCGGATGCCGATGTACAGCGGGTCCTCGAGCAGCGCCTGGTTGTTGGTGCCGACGTCGAGCATCACCGGCAGGCAGTAGCGCGGGTGCAGTCCCGCACAGGCGGTGTACAGCGACAGCTTGCCGATCGGGATGCCCATGCCGTTCGCGCCGAGGTCGCCGAGGCCGAGGATGCGCTCGCCGTCGGTCACCACGATCATGCGCGCCTGGCGGTACGGCCAGTTGCGCATCACGTGGGCGATCTGGCCGCGGTCGTTCGCGGTGATGTACATGCCGCGCGGACGGCGGTAGATGTGGCCGAACTGCTGGCAGGCGAGGCCGACCGTGGGCGTGTAGATGATCGGCATCATCTCGTCCGGGTTGTCGGTGATCACCCGGAAGAAGAGCGCCTCGTTGCGGTCCTGCAGCGCCTCGAGCAGGATGTATTTCGACAGCGGTGTCTGCAGCCGCCGGATGTTCTCGAGGACGCGGTTCGCCTGCAGGTCCTGCGTGCCGACCTGCGGCGGCAGCAATCCGCGCAGACCGAGAGCTTCGCGCTCCGCCGGCGTGAACGCCGTGCCCTTGTTCAGCGTCGGGTCACGCAGCAGCGCGGCGCCGCGCGGGAACCAATCCGGCAGGGGCGGCGGCAGGACGTTGTTGGTCGGCATCGAGGACTCCCGGACGATTCGGGCTGGAGTGCAGGTCGCCGCGGACGCGGCCCGGCGCGAATGTTCGGTGCGACCCGCTCGGCCGCGTAATCCGGAGATTCCGCAAGCGCGGAATGGACGGCGTTCAGTCCGTCTCGCGGCGCCCGATCGATCTGCGGCGATCCGTCATCGCCCACGTGCGGCCGAGCTGGCCGCGTTCCTTGGCGCGCCGCGGGCCGGCGCGGCGGTCATCGTGATGACGGTAGGTGCAGGCGCACGTGGCCGGGCAATCACAGGCCGCGAGCGGCAAGCGCGGCGCTTCGGCTGAAAGCACGCGCACGTTCTTGAGTTGCTTCGCCGCGGCACACGCGTTCGGGCCGCCGACCACGGACACTGCGTGGTATCGCAGTCTAGGAATTTTCGCGGCCATGCTTGGCGCTCCTCACGCGGATTCCGATCCCGCGCATCCCCTTGTCGGCCAAAATTAGCCCAAATCGGGGTGGATGTGCCATCGGTAATTGAGGATCCGCCACGCATCAGCACGCAGCAGTGGCCTGCGTTATGTCAGGAACAGGCAGCGAAGGCCGAATCGACGACCGCAGGATGCAGTGCCTGAACCGGCGCGACGACCGGGTGGCCGGCGTCCTCCCAGCCCAGGATGCCGTGGTCGAGCGACATCGGGTTGGCGAACCCGAGCCGCAGCAGCGCCTCGGCGGCCAGCGCCGAACGGCCGCCGCTCAGGCAGTAGAGGATGACGGGGCGAGCGCGGTGGGCCAGAGCCTCGGCGGTCTCGTAACGGACCGCCGGATGACCGTCCACCTCGAACTCGAGCAGGCCGCGCGGGATGTTCACCGCGCCCGGGATGTGGCCTTCGGCGAATTCCTCCGGTTCGCGGACGTCCACGACCGGGCAGCCGAATCCCTGCAGCTCCAGCAACTCGGCAGGCTGGATCTCGCGGATACGGGCGCGGGCAGCGGAAATCAGGTCACGGACGGTGAGGCTCATGGCGCACAGGTTCGCGGCCGGCGGAAGCCGAGTCCAATGCCGGCACGTCAGGCGCTCATGCCGGCCGGTTCTATCGATTGCCGTCGCGGCCCACGGAACCGGCCCACACGCGCACCGGTTCGGGCAGGTAGCCGTCGGCGTCGGGATGCGCTGCGCGGAACGCGCGTAACTCCGCTTCGGCCGCTGCGAGGTCGCCGGCGTCGTGCAGCGCGGCGATGCGGCTGGCCCAAGCCGCCGGGGATTCAGGTCTCGCTGCTACCGACTGCTTGGCCGCCGCCTCCAGGGCGGCGCGTGGCGCGACGCCTGCGGCGGTTTCCCGTTCCGCGGACATGGTGCCTGACGCATCGTTGGTTGCCGACGCTGCGGGCGCAGCTGGCGGCAGGACGGATGGGCGGACCGCTGCAGGTGGGGGAGCGGCGGGCGGCGAGGCAGACTCTTCGACCCGTGCAGGCCGCGCGATGCCGGCCGCTGGCTCCGGTGCGAGGGTATCCGGGGCCGATTCCGCCACCGGGGCCCGAGGCGCGTCCTGCGTCGCCGGCGGACGAGTGAGGTGGTCGCGCGGCAGCATCTGCACCAGCAGGAACGACAACCCGATGACGCCAGCAGCCGCGGCAAGCGGTTGCCATTTCGCCCACCGGCGCGGCGGCCGCGCGGGCAGGCGTTCTTGCGCGTCGCGGCGCACGGCAGCGCGGGCGGCGGCGAGGATAGCGGCGTCGACCTCGGCCGGCGGCTGCTCGCTGGCTGCCTGGCGCCAGGCGGCATCGACGTTTGCATCGGTCACACGATCGTCGCGTCGTTGCTCGGTCATTGCAGGTCCTCCAGCGCGGCGCGCAGGCGACGATAGGCATAACGCAACCGGCTCTTGATCGTCTCGGCCGGCACGCCGGCGAGGGCGGCGATCTCGCCGAGCGACAGCCCCGCCTCGACGTGCAGCAGGAACGCGTCGCGCTGCGCCGGCGGCACCCCGGTGAGTGCTTGCTGCAGCCTGTGTCCAGCCTGCGCGTCGATGACCAGGTCGAGCGGATCAGCGCGGTCGGCAGGTGGCTCGGCGTCCGCCGGTGGGCCAGCGTCGCCGTCGTCGTCGAGCGAAGTGAATCGGTTGCCGCGACGCGCACGCCAATGGTCCACGAGACGGTGGCGCGCCAGCGTGTAGAGCCACGTGGTGAAGCGGGCCTCGGCCGCGTAGCGTTCGCGTGCCGCCACGACCTTGAGCCACACGTCCTGGTGCAGTTCGTCCGCGGCACCGCGATCGGACGTGTGCCGGAGGAAATAGCGGAAGGTCGGGCCCTTGTGCCTTGCGTACAGGCGCCCGAACGCCGTGGCGTCGCCGCGCGCGTAGGCGAGCATCAGCGACTCGTCGGATTCCCCTGCGCTGCCTGTGTCCGCCGGCATCATGCGCCGGGCAGTATCGGCGCGGCCGGCGGACACGGCAACGTACGTCACTGCCCAGTCCCGCTCACGGGTCTGGCACGAAGCCGAGTGCGCCCGGGAAAGGGTCGGGCTCGCGCCAGGGGCGCGGGCGCGGCAGCACGCCGCGCGCCACGAGGTTCTCGCGACGGTCGTAGCGAATCACGACGCGCTGGTCGGGCCGGGACCCCGCGCGCTCGAATTCGACGCGCTGCGCCGGCGACCACTCGCGACGGCCGTGACCGGTGCCGAGCGGCGTGGAGGCGCCGGCGCTCGACTCCATGGCCTGGCGAGACGCCTTGGCGTCGGCCGCGGACTCCTGGCGAGCGACGGAGGGCGGACTCGCGACCGCCTCGGGCGAATACACCCAGCGTGGCGCGCGTTCGCGGAACAGTGCCACGCCGATCACGCCGAGGTCGTCCGGGCGGCCGGTGCGCGTCGCATAGGCGTCGCCGGGGTCCGAGAAGTAGAACGCGGCAGTGCGCTCGAGGTCCTTGCGCCAGCCCTGGATGGTCACTTCACCATACGGCTCGATCACGTAGCCCGACTGGTCGGGTGCGGCGGTCTCGCCCGTGACGACATTGACGCCGTCGACGCTGACGACTGCGAGCACGCGGCCGTCGCTGCAGTTGCGGACACGGATCGCGTACTCGTTGCCGGGCTGGCCGACGACGTACTGCCGGCCGCGGTGATGATGGACGTCGAGCGTGCGGTGCTCCGTGCGGTCGTGGAGTTCGACGCGCGCAACCGAGGGCGTGCAGGCCTGCGCCGCGGGGGCGGCCAGGGCGACGCCGAGCAGCGTGGCGAGGACCAGCGCGCGGCGGCGGGGTGCGGAACGGGGAAGGGTCATGGCGGCCTCCGTCTACAGGGTGTTCGACCCTGTAAACGGCGCCGCCCGCAGTCGGGGGTTAAGAGGTGTGCATCTGGGACTGCTGGTAGTTCTGCAGCCCCACGCGCTCGATGAGTTCGAGCTGGGTCTCGAGGAAGTCGATGTGCTCCTCCTCGGACTCGAGGATGTCCTCGAGCAGTTCGCGGCTCACGTAATCACCGACCTTTTCGCAATGCGCGATGGCGGCCTTCAGGTCGGGGTGCGCGATGTTCTCGAGCTTCAGGTCGCACTCGAGCGTTTCCTTCACGTCCTCGCCGATCATCAGCTTGCCGAGGTCCTGCAGGTTCGGCAGGCCCTCGAGGAACAGGATGCGCTCGACGAGCTTGTCGGCGTGCTTCATCTCGTCGACCGACTCCTTGAAGGTGTAGTCGCCGAGCTTCTCGAGGCCCCAGTTCTTCAGCATCCGCGCGTGGAGGAAATACTGGTTGATCGCCGTGAGTTCGTTCTTGAGGATCTTGTTGAGATGAGCAATGACCTGCGCGTCGCCCTTCATGACGAACTCCTGTATCTGGGAACGGGTGGAGGCGGGGCCTGACTGCCCCGCGAGTCACGCAGCCTGAGGGGCGCGCGCCTGAGAATCAAGGGTCTCGTCGAGCACCTGCCGGGCGCAGGATTCGCACGCACCGCAGCAGGTGGCCACGCCGGTGCGGGCCTGCAATTGCTCGAAGGAGTGCGCGCCGTCCTGGACGGCTTGCGTCAGGCGCTTTTCCGAGATGCCGTGGCAGATGCAGACGTACATGGCTGGACCCTCGGAGCGAATCCTAGCTTGGCCATGTTCGTATTGCAAATCATTCGCATTTACGTACTTTCCGCAACGGCCCCGGTCGGTCAGGCCAATTTTTGCCCCATCTGGGAGGGCCCGGTGGCATCATCGGCGCCCCCGCAGCCCGGCGGACCGGCCACGGTCACGCCCAGAAACGATGCCCCAGAGCCCGGAAGAGCCGATCGACGTCCAGCGTGCCCTCATGGACCGAGCGAGGCGCATGGCAGAGCGCGACCAGCAACCCGAAGAGCGGCCGCTACTGCCGCGGCTCGTGGGGCTCGGGCTGGCGCTGGTCATCGTCGTGGTCGTGCTGTTCGCCTTCGACCGGTTCCTGGCGAGCATGCAGCGGTTCCTCAGCCTGCCGGTGGTCGACCCAGAGCCGTCGGTCACGGAGCCGTTGCCGGCGTATGTGGTGCCGGACGATCAGGTGCCGACGCAGGGTGCTGCGCCGGGCGCGGCCAGTGAGCAGGCGCCTGCCGACGCTTCAGCGCCGGCGGAGCCGATCGTGCCTCGGTAGCCGGCCCGCGTTCAGCAGCCTTCCTTCTTCTTTTTCTTCGCGACGGGTGTCGCCGGCCCGGGCATCGGCGGTGGCACCGTGAGTCTCGGCAATTCGTTCGCCACGGCGGGCGCGGCGGCCTGGCCGGCCTCGGGTGCCACGCCGATGCGCGCCTCGCCCCCGAAGAACTTCGCGACCTGGGCGGCACGCTCGAACTGGGCGCGCGCCTTCGCGTCAGCGTTCGCAGGCAGGGTGGGGAACAGCACCTCGTCCTTCCACGCGTCGAAACCGCCGAGCACGAAATAGACGGCCTTGTATCCCTGCGCGCGCAGCAGCATCCACGCCTGCGCCGAGTGGATGCCGCCCTCGGAGTACAGCACGATCTTCTCGTTGCGCAGCAACGGGTAGTCCGCGAGCCCCGTGAGCGGCACGTTCTCCGCCGTGGGGATGTGGTACGCCGCGTACTCCTGTTCCGTGCGCAGGTCGAGCAGGCGATAGTCTGCCCGTCCTTCGACGATCCACGCGGCGAGATCAGGTGCCGTGACGTGGTCGACTTCCGCCTCGACCACCGATGCGAGTTCGCGTGCGTCGAGCTTCACGAACGGGCCGCGGTGTGGTTGCGCGAACAGCGCAAGGGTGCCGAGCGCCACTGCCACCATGGCGAGCTTCCGGTTGGCCGTGAACTGCCGCAGGTTCATGAGCGGCTCCCGGCCCAGCGCTCGATCTTCGTCGCGCCCCAGAAGCCGACGACCGCGATCATCACGACTGCGAACACGACCAGGCCCCACGGCAGGCCGAACACCTCGGGCAGCGTCACCTGGCCCATCGGGTCGGAGTTCACGAAGCCCTTGATCGCGGGGTACACCTCCGCGTACACGAACGTTCCCGCGAAGATGCCGAGCGCGTAAACCATTGCGTCGATGCGACCGGTGGCGAGCGCTGCGACCGAGGTGCCCGGGCAGTAGCCGCCGACGACGAAGCCCACGCCGAGCACCAGCCCACCGACGATCTGCGGCCCGAGGTGCGTGGGCACGAGGTACACGAGGTCGAGGTCGAGCACGCCGATCCAGCCGAGGTAGGTGACCCCGAGCATCGCCGTGACGATCGCCGTGAACATCACCTTGAACACGGACATGTCGTACAGATAGAACTGCGCGGCGAGCTTGCGGGCGCTGCCGAACCCGGCGCGCTCGAGGAAGAACCCGAAGCCCAGGCCGAGCGCGAACGCGACGAGCAGCGAGAACTCCTCGCCGAAGAAGCCGTACTTGTAGAGGGGTGTCATCATCGCCATTGCCACCGGAAGAACCAGGCGACCGCGTAGCCGCCGACGAAGACCATGAGCATGAAGGCCCAGCTGCCGACATTGAGCAGCGCGCCGCCGGTGAGGGCCTGGCCGCTGGTGCAGCCGCGCGCGAGGTGTGCCCCGAACGCCATCAGCATGCCGCCCGCGAACGCGCAGGCGAGGCGGATTGCCGTCGTCACCCGCGGTCCCTTTTCGACCGCGAGGCGCGCGCGCCCCGCGAGGATGCCGGACAGCAACGCGCCGGCCGCCACCCCGATCACCTCGAACACGAGCCACGCCTTGAGCGGGTGCGTGCTGCCGTCGCCGATGTATTCGCTCATGTACTCGTTTGCCTGGGCGTGCGCAGGCGCCACGAGGTTGGTGAGCCACGCGACCGTCGAACTGAAGGCGCCCGAGGCGCCGAGCCCGCGGCCCATGATCACGAAGGCGGCGAGCAGCACGAGCCCGAGCCCGATGCCGGCGAGGTAGGGATTGAGGTAGGGGGTGTCCGGTCGTGGGTTCATGGCGAGATCCAGTGGCTGTACTGCCCGGCCGAGACGATGACGAAACGCAGCGCGAGGCCGCCGCCGATGACGAGCAGCGGCGCGATGACGGTGTGCGGTATCCGGTGTGACGCCATGAGTGCCTGCAGCGTGAGCGGCAGCAGGATGCCGAGGCCCACGACGAACACCCAGAACACGGCGGTGTACGGCCCGCCGAGCAGCAGTTGCGCTGCGTTCGCGTGCACCGCACTCGCAGTCAGCAGGCCGATGAGGATCAGGCCGATCAGTGCCAGCTCGACCACGAGGAACACGTTGTCGGCCCTGAGCAGCGACGCCTGCTCGTCCGGATCCCGCGCGACCAGGTGCGCGAACGCGGCACCCGTGGAGAGGCCCGAGACGAGGAAGAGCGGACCGAGGGCGGCGCTCGACCACAGCGGCCGTGCGCCAAGGCTCGACAGGAGAATCCCGGTGTAGATGCCGAGCGCGACGCCCGCGACCAGGCCGATGGTGCCGAGCCGGCCCGCGGTCTCGGGGTTGCGCAGGCGCGCGGCAAGTCCCGCGATCGCAGGCCGACCCGACAGGAGATCCGGCGGGATCGACGCCAGGGCGCCGGCCAGCAGCACCGGATAGACGAGGATCAGGATCCATCCGCCCCACGACATCGGCGAGGCAGGCTGGAAGGTGAGGTACATGCGCCAGACGTAGAGCTTGTGCTCCAGGTCGAGGAACAGCGCACCCATGCCGAGCGACAGCAGGACGAGGCTGAGCCAGGGCAGCACGCTCGCCACGCCGCCCGTGCCGGGCGGCCGTCCGCGGCGGGCGAAGTAGCCGGCGATGATCATCGAGCCAGCGACCCAGCCGCCGAGAAAGAGGTAGACGGGGATTTCCCAGCCCCACACGTGCAGCGAGGGATCGACCATCGGGTTGTGCCGGGTGGTGACGAGCTCGAGCATCGCCTCACTCCAGGTAGTAGATGCGCGGCTTCGTGCCGGCGTCGGGCTTCAGCACGAAGTGGCGGCGTGTGGCGATCAGGCGGCTGACCCCGGACTGCGGGTCGTCGAGGTCGCCGAAGTGCATCGCGTGCGTCGGGCACACGGCCACGCAGGCCGGCAGCTCGCCCTTCTCGACGCGATGGATGCAGAACGTGCACTTGTCGGCGTAACCCTCGGGGTGGATGAAGCGCGCGCCGTACGGGCAGGACGCGAGGCACGCCTTGCAGCCGATGCACTTCTCGTGCTCGACCAGCACCACCTTGCCGTAGTCGTGCACGTGGCTCGCGCCGGTCGGGCAGCACGTCACGCACGGCGGATTGTCGCAGTGGTTGCAGCGCTCCGAAGTGATGGTGAGGCTCAGGTGCGGCATCGTGCCTTCCAGCCGCTGCGTGATCCAGTCGCGGCAATGCCCGTCGGGCACGCCGTTCTCGGTCTTGCACGCCACCACGCAGTCCATGCAGCCGACGCACTGGCGGGTGTCGATCACCATGCCGAGACGTGCCATGGTTCAGGCCTCCGCCTCGACCGTGACGAAGTTGATGTTGGTGCCGGTGCCGCCCATCAGCGGGTCGGTGGCATAGCGCGTGATCAGCTCCGCATCGCTCGCGCCGCGTCCGTAGGCGCTGCGCAGTCCGCGCGCCGTGTGGCCGAACCCGTGCACCATGTACACGCAGTCCGGGCGTATCGCCTCGGTGACGCGCACCTTCACTCGATTGCTCAGCACGCCGTCCTGGTTGCGCAGGCGCACGTAGTCGCCGCTCTGGAGCTCCATTCGCGCGCCGACGCTCCCGTTCAGCCAGACCTCGTTTTCCTCCATGGCATCGCGGAGGATGGGATTGGTCTGCGTGCGGCTGAACGTGTGCACGGGTGCGCGTCCGTAGAGCAGGCGGAACGAGCCGGGCGGGCCCTCCGCCGGGCGCTCGTGGCGCGGCACGGGGTCGAACCCGGCGGCCTGCAACTGCGTGGAGTAGAACTCGATCTTGCCCGACGGCGTCGCGAACTCGGGCACGATGCCGTCGTCGAAAAAGAGTGGCGGCTTCGGTCCCTTCACGAGACCCTTCTGCTTGAGCTCGGCGAGGCTGTAGCCCGCGGCCTTGAGCCGGTGGTCGAGGTACTCCTCGATGTCGGTCCAAGGGTAGTACGCGCCGAGGCCCAGCTTGAGCGCGAGTTCGCGCGCCATCCACCAGTTGGGTTTCTGGTCGTGCGGCGGGGGCACCGCGGGCTGGCGCAGCGCGACGAACGGTTCGCGGAAGAACTCGACGTTCAGGTCGTCGTAACGCTCGAGGTAGGTCGCCTCGGGCAGCACCACGTCGGCCCAGCCGGCGATCTCCGACGGCACGACGTCGACGACCGCCATCAGGTCCAGGTTCTGGATGGCGCGGATCGTCTCGTCCTGGCTCGGCAGGGCCTGCAGCAGGTTGGTGGCATACACGAGCCAGCCCTTGATCGGGTACGGCTGGCCGGTGAGCGTCGCGTCGCGGATGCCGGTGGTGATGGTCTCGCTCGCGAACGGATACTTGTGGCCGGGGTTGTCCACCTTGCCGCGCCCGGACTTCGGGTACTCCGGATACGGGTAGCCCGGCACGTCCATGCTGTTCGGGAAATAGAATCCGCCCTTGCGGCCCCAGCTGCCGAGCAGCGCGTTCAGGAGCGCGATGGCGCGGCTGCGCTGCGCGTCGTTGCCGTACCACGTCGCGTGACGGCCCGGGTGCACCAAGGTCGCCGGCCGATGGCGCGCCATCTCGCGAGCGGTCTCGCGGATGACCTCAGGGGGAATCCCGGTCTCGGGGTAGGCCCACTCGGGCGTGCGCGTCGCGATTTCGGCCTGGAAGTGTTCGAAGCCGAAACCGAACTGCTCCACGTAGGGCTTGTCGTAGAGGCCCTCCACGACGAGCACGTTCATCCAGGCGAGCAACAGGGCCAGGTCGGTGCCGGGCTTCACGGGCAGGTAGTGGCGGGCCTTGCTCGCCGCGATCGAGAACCGCGGGTCCGCAACGATGATCGAGGCCCCGGCCGCCACCGCCGTGGCGAACTCCTGTACCTGCGTGTTGTGCATGTTCTCGCCCAGGTGCGAGCCGATCAGCACGAGGCAGCGTGCGTTCGCGATGTCGGTGCGCTCGGGCGAGCCGATGCCTTCACCGAAGGTGAGTTCGAACCCGACGTCGCGCGGGCCGCGGCACTGCGCGAACGACGGCGCGGCGATGTTCGGGCTGCCGTAGGCCTTGAGCGTGTGCTTCAGGAAGTTGCCGCCGATGCCGTGGCTGAAAAGCGCCATCGCCTCGGGGCCGTGCTCCGCCTTGATGCGTTGCATGCGATCGGCGACATAGCCGAGCGCCTCGTCCCAGGTAACCTCGACCCAGGCTTCCTCGCCGCGCTGCTTGTGGCGCAGCAGGGGAGCACGCAAGCGCTCCGGGTCGAAGTGCGCGCCGATGCCGCCGGTGCCGCGCGGGCAGAGACGGCCGCGCGAGAGCGGGTCGCCGGGATTGCCGGTAATCTTCCAGAGGCGGCCGTCGCGCACGTGGGCGAGGGCGTTGCACTTCCAGAAGCAGATGTCGCAGGAGGTCGGAACGACGCGCGTCTCACCCCCGGGAGCGCGGCGGGCCATCGCCTGCAGGCCGCTCGCGGCGCCACCGGCAAGGGCGGCCGCACCGGCGCCGAAGCCGGCGATCTTCAGGAAGCGCCGGCGCGAAATGCGATGCATCAGGGCCCGTCCGTCCGAAGAACATTAGAAAGAGCTAATGCATCTTAGCGGCAGTGCAGCAAGACCCTGCTCCGTAGAATTACGTATTAGAGAAATCTAATGAAAAGACGGCGGGCGGCGGTCAGTCCGCCACTGCCGGGGGATCCATGTCTTCGTCCCAGCCCGGCTCGGGCGGCGGCACCTTCGCCAGCCATTCGCCGATGAGACGCACGTGTTCGCGCTCTTCGCCGGCCATCTCGAGCGCTGCAGCCCGCACGTCGGCCGGCACCCGTGCCGCCGCGAAGCGCTCGAAGAACTCCACCGCGCGCCGCTCGTTGTGCTCGGCGAGCTTGAGTGCGTGCCACGGCTGCATCAGGTAGTGCAGGTCGCCGTAGTCGGTCGTCTCCGGGCCTTCGGGCGTCTCCCAGCGGAAGACGGCCGCGTCGGGCGCCTTCGTCCACCCCATCTGCGCGGCGATCTGGTCGCGGTGCTTGCCCTCGATGCGCGCGAGCTTCGCGAACAGGTCCGCCACCTCACGGTTGTGGTGCGTCCCCATCAGGTCGGCGAGCTCGGCGTAGCGGTCCGATGCCTCCACTTCCATCGCCCAAGCGTAAGCCATGAACTCCTCGACCGTGCGCGGCAGCTTCGTCTTCTTCACAGCGCGAACCTCGCTTCGAGTTCGGACGGGGTGCGCAGGGCACGCGGCCCGCGTGGCGCGTAGGGCGGCCGTTCGCCGGCGTAGAGCACGCCGAGTTCGAAGCCCGTGTCGCGCAGCAGGCGGCGGGCGGCGCGCGTCATGTCAGCCGTGGGCTTCAGGGCATCGGCCTTCACGATCTTCTTCCACTCCTTCTGTTCGGGGCGGAAGGTGACGCAGGGAGACAGCACCTCGACGAACGAGAACCCCGGATGCCGCACGGCCTGCTCGATGATCTCGGCGAGCCCGTTCGGGTCGCCGGTGAAGCCGCGCGCGATGAAATTCGCGCCCGAGGTGAGCGCGATCACCAGCGGCTGGAACTCGCGCAGCCCCGTGCCGTCCGGCGAGAGCTTCGAGTCCCAGTCCGGCTCCGTGGTGGGCGAGGGCTGGCCCTTGGTCATGCCGTACACGCGGTTGTCCATGACGATGTAGGTCATGTCTACGTTGCGACGGCAGGCGTGCAGGAAGTGGTTACCGCCGATCGAGTAGCCGTCGCCATCGCCGCCGGTGACGATCACTGTGAGATCGGGGCGCGCGACCTTGAGCCCGGTGCCGGCGGCGAGCGCGCGGCCATGCACGCCGTGGAAGCCGTAGCTCGCCATGTAGGCGGGGATGCGCGACGAGCAGCCAATGCCCGAGACCACGGCGACGTCCTTCGGTTCGAGCGCCATCTTCGCCATGGCCTTGGCGAGCGCGTTCACGACGCCGAAGTCGCCGCAGCCCGGGCACCACACGGGTTTGACGTCGGACTTGTAGTCGTTTGGCCCGCGCATGGCCGGGGCAGGCGCGGCATTGCAGGCAACCTCGTTCATGCACGGCTCCATTCGAGCAGGTGGCGGCGGATCTCGCCGGGCGAAAACTGCAGCGCGCCGGGGCGGTGCAGGCTCGTCGCGCGGCCGGGCAGGTCGCACTCGGCGCGCAGGTACTTGTAGAGCTGCGCGGACTGGTTCTGCTCGATCACTAGCACCCGCTGCACGCCCTCGAGCGCGGCGAGTAGCTGCAATGCCGGCAGCGGAGCGAGCAGCCGCAGCGAAATCAGCCGGGCCTTGACGCCGTCCGGGGCCGCGAGCGCGAGGCCCTCGCGCACCGGGCCCGTGCACGAACCGAACGTGACGATCGCGCAATCGGCGGCTGGCTCGCCCTCGACGTCCGCCCAGCGTGCGCCGTAATCATGTGCCGTGAGCTTGCGCCGGCGCTTGTCGAGCTGCGCGAAGTGGTCGCTCGCCTGCGACGACGGCGTGCCGCGCTCGGCGTGTTCGAGGCCGTCCGCGGTGTAGGCGAGCCCCGCGCTGCCCGGGATCGCCATCGGCGAGACGCCGGACTCGGTGACGGCATAGCGCTTGTAACCGGGCGTGCCGGCCCCGGCGGTGACGCGGCTGCAGCCGCCGGGGAAGTCCTCCGGGCGGTCCACGACCGAACGTGCCTGGCCGAGGAACTGGTCCGAGAGCACGATCGCGGGCGTCTGCAGCGCCTCCGCGAGTTGCACGGCCCACTGCGTGGTGCCGAGGCAGTCGGCCACAGAGTTGGGTGCGAGCACCAGATGCGGCGCGTCGCCGTGCAGGCCATGCACGGCGATGTTCAGGTCGCCCTGCTCGGACTTGGTGGGGATGCCGGTCGACGGGCCCACGCGCATCACGTCCACCACCACGATCGGAATTTCTGCCGCGACGGCCAGGCCAAGCGCCTCGACCATCAAGGACAGGCCGGGGCCTGAGGTTGCCGTGAGCGACGGCACGCCGCCGTACGAGCCACCGATCGCCATGTTCACGGAGGCGAGTTCGTCCTCGGCCTGCACGAGCGTGCCGCCGACTTGCGCAAGTGCCGGGGCCATCCACTCGAGCAATTCGGTGGCCGGCGTGATCGGATAAGCGGCCACGAAGCGCACGCCACCCTTGATGGCGCCGTAGCCTGCGGCCTCGTTACCCGTGAGCAGCCAACGCGGGGCGCGCGTGGCCGGCGGGGGAGAGAGCGGGAAGCGCACGGCGATCCCGGCCGCCGCTGCACGGCCCGCGGCCACCGCAGCCAGGCTCGGCGCGAGGGCGGCGGGGCGCTTGCCGAGCGTTCGTTCGACGGCGCGCGCGACCGCATCGTCGGGCAGCCCGAGCAGCGCGGCCAATGCGCCGAGCAGCACCATGTTCGCGCGGCCCTCGGGTACCGACTTGGCGATCTTCTTGAGCGGCAGCGATGCGCGCGCCGCGCCGCTCTTCAGGAACACGTCCGGCGGGTTGCCCTGGTCGGGGTCGCCGACGATCAGGCTCGAGTCGCCGAGCGGAATCTCGGCGTTGAACCGCTGCACGTTCTCCCAGTCCACCGCGGCGAGCACCTGGAACTCGTCCTCCATGCACTCGATCGGCTCGCAGGCGATACGCAGCATGGCGGCCGCCTCACCGCCGCGGATCTGCGGACCCGACGAGCGGGTCATGAGTGCGTAATACCCGGCGTGTGCCGCCGCCTCGAGCAGCATGTTGCCGGCGGTCATGACGCCGGCCCCGCCGCTGCCGGCGAGCACCACCGAAACGCTGCGCGCGGACTGCACCGCGCCCGGACTCTGGGAATGTTGCATCGCGATATTGTAGAGAACGCGCCGCGGCCGTGCCGGGCCGCCCAGGGTACGGGCATTTACGGCTTGATCTTGCGGCCCCGGGACGCAAGCTGCCGATCACTGCCGGTGCACGCCGTGCGCGCCGGATCGGGGAGAACCGCCGATGAGCGAGCGAAATGCCGTTGCCGCCATGCCCCCAGAGGTGCAGGCGATCCGGGACTGTGGCTACGCGAAGTGGGCGAGCGCCGAGGTGGCTGCCGCGATCCGCGACAAGTTCGCCGCGGGGCGCATCCCGGTGAAGGGTGTGCGGCACGTGCGCATCTGGGGCATCCAGGTGGACGACGAGCGCGAGCTGCCGGGCCACGAGCGCACCCAGATCCCGGACGAGGACCTGTGGCAGGTCGAACTCGAGGCGCTCGACGGGTCGCAATTCGAGGTGAACTCGCAACTGCTCGTTGCGGCACCATGAATCTGGGCCAGGCGCTGCTGGCCGCGCTCAAGGAGCACGGTGCCCGGCAGGTGTTCGGAATTCCCGGCGACTTCGTACTGACCTTCTTCAAGGTCATCGAAGAGTCCGGGATCCTGCCGCTGCATACGTTGAGCCACGAACCGGCAGTGGGGTTCGCGGCCGACGCAGCCGCTCGAGTCGC
>JAGVUU010000147.1 GCA_019136105.1 Gammaproteobacteria bacterium | reverse complement strand
TAGCTGAAGTACAGGATCGGGATCAGCACGAGCGTGAGCGCCGTGGAGACCAGGATCCCGAAGATCAGCGAGATGGCGAGCCCGTTGAAGATCGGGTCGTCGAGAATGAAGAAAGCGCCGGTCATCGCCGCCACGCCGGTGAGCACGATCGGGCGTGCGCGCACCGACGCCGCACGGATGACTGCGTCGGCGAGCGCGCGGCCCTGCTCGACCTCGACGTTGATGAAGTCCACCAGCAGGATCGAGTTGCGGACGATGATTCCCGCGAGGGCGATCATGCCGATCATCGAAGTGGCGGTGAACTGCGCGCCCAGCAGCGCGTGGCCCGGCATCACGCCGATCACCGTGAGCGGGATCGGCGCCATGATGACGAGCGGCACCGCGTACGAGCGGAACTGCGCGACCACCAGCAGGTAGATGAGCACCAGCCCGACCGAGTAGGCGAGCCCCATGTCGCGGAACGTCTCGTAGGTGATCTGCCACTCGCCGTCCCACTTCAGGGTGAAGCGGTAGGGATCCTCGGGCGCGCTGAAGAACCGCTGCTCGAGCTCCATGCCCTCCGGCAGCGCCTTCTCGAGCTCACCCACGATGCTGAACATGCCGTAGAGCGGACTGTCGAGCTCGCCCACCGCGTCGGCCGTCACCCAGGTGAGGGGCAGCAGGTCCTTGTGGTAGATCGAGGTGTCCCAAGGACGCTCGTCGACGACGGCGATCTCCGAAAGCGGCACGCGCGCGCCACTGTTCGACCGCACCTGCAGTGCCAGCACGTTCGCGAGGTCGGCCTTGTCGGGCACGTCGAGCTCGAGCCGCACCGGGATCGGGTACGTCTCGCGGCCTGCGTGCACGTAGGTGGCGTCGTAGCCGCCGAGGCCGGCGGCGAGCGCCTGCACCGCATCGGCCTGGTTGACGCCGAGCAGCGCGGCCTTCTGCCGATCGATGCGCACGACCTGCCGCGGTCGCTCCGCCTCGAGGCTGTCGTCGACGTCCACGACGTCCGGCGTCGCGTCGAACACCTTGCGCACAGTGCGCGTCAGGTCGCGCTGTGCCTCGGGGAACGGGCCGTAGATCTCGGCCACGAGCGGCGCCTGCACCGGCGGGCCCGGCGGCACCTCGACGACCTTCACGGAAGCGCCGTGCCGCTTGCCGATCTCTGCCAGCACCGGACGCACGGCCACCGCGATCTCGTGGCTCTTCTTGTCACGATGGTGCTTGTCGACCAGGTTGACCTGGATGTCACCGAGCTCCGGGCCGGAACGCAGGTAGTACTGCCGCACCAGGCCGTTGAAATTGATCGGTGCAGAGGTGCCCGCGTAGACCTGGTAGTCCGTCACCTCGGGCAGCTGCGCGATCGCGGCCGCCAGCTCGTCGAGCACGCGGCCCGTCTCCTCGAGCGCCGTGCCCTCCGGCATGTCCACCACGACCTGGAACTCCGACTTGTTGTCGAAGGGCAGCATCTTCATCACGACCCACTGCACCACGACCAGCGACACGGCCAGCACGATCGCCGCGAGCGTGCCGAGGTAGAGCCTGTGGCGGTGCGAGCGGGCGCCGTCGCCGCGCAGGAAAGGCGACATCACGCGCTCGAAGAAGCGGTGCAGGCGCGAATCCGACCCTGCCTCGGCGTGTGCCGCGTGACCGTGCGACAGCAGCCGCTTCGACAGCCACGGCGTGAACATCAGTGCGATGGCGAGCGAGATGAGCATGCCCATGCTAGCGTTGATCGGGATGGGACTCATGTACGGCCCCATCAACCCGGAGACGAATGCCATCGGCAGCAGCGCTGCGATCACCGTGAACGTTGCAAGGATCGTCGGGCCACCCACTTCGTCCACAGCGCCCGGGATGAGCTCGCCGAGACTCGCGCCCGGGTGGAGGCCCATGTGGCGGTGGATGTTCTCGACCACCACGATCGCGTCATCCACGAGGATGCCGATCGCGAAGATCAGCGCGAAGAGCGACACGCGGTTGATGGTGAAGCCCCACGCCCAGGACGCGAACAGCGTCGCCGCGAGCGTGATGACCACCGCCGCGCCGACCACCACCGCCTCGCGCCAGCCGACGGCGATCCACACCAGCAGCACCACCGAGGCCGTCGCGAACATCAGCTTCTGGATCAGCTTCTGCGCCTTGTCGTTCGCAGTCTCACCGTAGTCGCGCGTGACGGTGAGTTCGACGCCATCCGGGATGTACGTGCCGCGCAGCAGCTCCACGCGCTCCAGCACGGCGCGCGTCACGTCGATGGCGTTCTCGCCGGGCTTCTTGGACACGGCGATGGTCACGGCCGGGGCCGTGCCCGACAACTCCACGCCCTTCACCGACGCCGCCGGCCCAGCGCCGAACGTGACGTACTGTTCGGGCTGGTCCGGCCCGGCCCGGACGTCGGCCACGTCCTGCAGGTACACCGGTCGTCCCTGGTGCACGGCCACGACGAGGCTCGCGACCTCGTCGCGATCGGCGACGAACTCGCCGGCCTGCACCGGCACGCTCTCCCCGGCAGCCACGGTGGTGCCGGCGTGGCTCACGACGTTGGCCGCCTGCAGCGACCCGATCAGTTCGTTCACCGTCAGCCCGTAGCCCGCGAGCCGCTGCGGGTCGAGGGCGACGTGCACCGTCTCGTCCGGGCCGCCGATCGTGTACACGTTGCGCGTGCCCGGCACGCGCTTGATCTCGGCCTCGATCGCGTGCGCCACCTGGCGCAGCTCGTGCGCGCCGCGCGTCTCGTCCTTCGTCCACAGCGTGAGGCTCAGCACCGGGACGTCGTCGATCCCCTTGGGCTTCACCAGCGGCTGCAGGATGCCGACGCCCGGCGGCCGCCAGTCCTGGTTGGAATAGATGGCGTTGTAGAGGCGCACGATCGCGTCGGTGCGCTCTTCGCCCACCTCGAACTGCACGGTGACCACGGCCACGCCGGGTCGCGACACCGAATAGATGTGCTTCACGCCCGAAATCTCGGCGAGCACCTTTTCCATCGGCGTGGCCACGAGGCTCTCGACGTGCTCGGCAGAGGCACCGGGGAACGGCACGATGACGTTCGCCATCGTGACGTTGATCTGCGGCTCCTCCTCGCGCGGCGTGACGAGCACGGCGAAGAGACCGAGCAGCAGCGCCGTGATGCCGAGCAGCGGGGTGAGCTCGCTGTCGAGGAACAGGCGCGCGATGCGCCCGCTGATGCCGAGCCGTTCAGTCGTCATGCTGCTTGGCCGGCTGGCGCGCCTTCAGTCCCGCGGCCACCGGGTCGAGCGCGACGCGCTCCCCGTCGGCCAGCCCCGCGAGGACCTCGACCTGCTCGCCGCGGGCGTGACCGAGACGCACCTGGCGCAACGACACCCGGCCGTCGGGGGCGACCACGTACACGCCGCGCATCTCGCTGCGCTGGACCACTGCGGAACGTGGCACCAGCATGCGCTCGCTTTCACCCACGATCAGCCCGACTTTCACGAACATGCCCGGTGCGAGACCCTGCACGCCCTTCGGCAGGTCGATGCGTGCGCGAAACGTGTTCGTCTCGGGCTGTGCGGCCGGAAAGATCGTGATGCCGGCAGACTCGATGCGCCGCCCGTCGGCGTACACGGCGGCTTTGCGCGCCGAGCGCACCTGGTCGATGACGCTCTGCGGGATCTCCGCCACGACGCGCAGCTCGTCGAGCGACGCGCCGGTCATGAGCGGCGTGCCCGGGGCGACGGCCTCGCCCACCTGCACGTGCTTCTGCGTGACGACTCCCGGGTACGGGGCGCGAATCTCGGTGTAGGCGACGCCTTCGCGGGCCGCGTCGAGCCCGGCACGCGCGGCGATCAGCCGCGCGACCGCGGCGTCGCGTGCGGCGCTCGCCTCGTCGTACGTGGCCTTGGCGACGACGCGGCGCTGGTACATGTCCGCGATGCGCTCGTAACGCGTCTGCGCCTCCGCCTCGCGGGCGGTGGCTTCCTTCAGCGCGGCCTGGGCCTGCGTGAGGCTCGCCGCCTGCTCGGTGCTGCGGATGCGGATGATCAGCGCCCCGGCCGGCACCGCATCGTTGACGTCGAAGAAGATCGCTTCAACGCGGCCGGCGGTCTGCGCGGACACGGTGGACTGGTTCACCGCCTCGACGGTGCCGTCGAGCATGCGCTCGTTCGGCGCCGCCTGCGCGGCCACGACCATCGTCGCGAGCCCGTCCGCGGATGGCACGGGCTTGCGCTCCGTGCTCGCCGTTGCGGCAGCGGACAGCGCGGCGATGGCGATTGCGCACGCCGTGGCAATCCGCGGCACGAGGGTACGTCGCCTCATCGCATCACCTCTGGGTCAGAACGCGGCGCCGGACTGTACGCCGAGCTTGCGCAGGATCAGCGCCAGCGGGCAGAAGCCGGTGAACGCGGACTGGAACAGGTTGGCCCCCACGAAGGCCGTGAACCAGAACCAGTAGGGGCTCACGTACAGCCCGAGCAGCAGGCTCGCGAGGATCATGAATCCCGCGAACGCCAGCACGATACGGTCGATGCTCATGCTCGGCCTCCTTTGTCAGCGGCGACCGTCGTCGACGACGCGGCCGGTCTGCACGTCGATTCGGATCACCGGCAGGCCGGCGGCTTTCCACGCCTGGATGCCGCCCGCGAGATGCGTGAGCTGTCCATGGCCGGCCGCCTGCAGCTTGTGCGCCGCCATCAGCGAGCGCTTGCCCGACCCGCACTGCAGGACGAGTTTGCGGCCCTCGGTCGGCAACGCGTTCGGATCGAACGTGGAGAGCGGATAGAGCAGCGCGCCGTGAATGCGCTCGAACGCGTACTCGTTGGCCTCGCGGACGTCCACGAGCAGGATCTCGCCGTTGGCGAGCCAGGCGTTCACCTGTTCGGGGGTGGCGTCGATGACGTGCTTGTCGTGCATGGGAAGTGACTCGTGATTAGTGATTAGTGATTGGTGATTGGTGATTGGTGATTAGTGAATAGTGAATAGTGAATAGTGTTCAGGAGAGGGGACGGCCGAGGACGTTGAGGGGTACCTTGAGGTAGCTCACGCCATCGGACTCCGCGGGCGGCAGGTGGCCGGCGCGGATGTTCACCTGCACCGACGGGATGATCAGGTTCGGGACGTCGAGCGTCGCGTCGCGCGCACGGCGCATCGAGACGTAGTCGCCCTCGGGTGTGTCGGCCTTGAGGTGGATGTTCGCGCGGCGCTGCTCGCCGACCGTCGTCTCGCACAGCGGCGCGCGGCCGCCCGGTGAGTAGTCGTGGCACACGAAGACGCGCGTCGTCTCCGGCAGCGCGTACAGGCGCTGCACCGATCGGTACAGCTCGGCAGCGTCGCCGCCGGGGAAATCGCAGCGCGCGGAGCCGCCGTCGGGCATGAAGATCGTGTCGCCGACGAACAACGCGTCTCCGAACAGGTACGACACGCTGTCGCTGGTGTGGCCCGGCGTGGCGATCACCCGGCCCTCGATCGTGCCGAGCGCAATCGTGTCGCCGTCGGCGAGCAGCCGGTCGAATTGCCGGCCGTCCGGCACGAACTCGTCGCCGAGGCCGAAGATGCGCTTGAACGTCGCCTGCACCTGGCGAATGCCCGTGCCGATGGCGATGTGTCCACCAGCGTGCGACTGCAGGTAGGGAGCGCACGAAAGGTGGTCGGCGTGGGCGTGCGTCTCGAGGATCCAGCGCAGGCGCATCCCGGCGGACGAGAGGTGCGCCAGCACCTGGTCGGCCGAGGACGTGCCCGTGCGGCCGGAGCGCCAGTCATAGTCGAGCACCGGATCGATCACGGCCGCCTCGCGGCTGGCCGGGTCGCCCACGACGTAGGTCCAGGTGCCGGTCGGCGAGTGGAGGAACGGGGTGACGGTCGGCTGCATGGCGGTGTCCGTTGGCAGTGCGGGCCGAGACAATATTAGCTGTTGCTAATTTAGTCAAGCCTGAAATATAATGGCGCCCACCGCGTGGAGAGCCTCAGCGCATGTCGCCTGCCGACCGCCGCCGCCCCGAATCTCCAGAGCCGATCAACTTCGCCCCGGAGCTGATGCATGCCCACGCGGCCGAGGCTGCGCAGCTGCTCAAGGCGCTCGGCAACGAACAGCGCCTGCACATCCTGTGCAACCTGCTCGACGGGCCGCTCTCGGTCGGTGAACTCAACCAGCGGCTCGAACTCAGCCAGTCTGCGCTGTCGCAGCACCTCGCGCTATTGCGGGAAATGGAGCTGGTCGAGACCCGCCGCGAGGCCCAGACGATCTATTACTCGCTGCCGGACGGCCCCGTGGTGCGCGTGATGGCGCTGCTGCAGGACATCTACTGCCCCCGCGATCCCGGCGCGCAGTCGCGGCCGCTCTGCAACGACTGACCGGGGAGCGGCCGCTTGCTGTTCGCCCTGCTCGGCGCGCTCGCCATCGGGCTCAGCCTCGGACTGCTGGGGTCCGGCGGTTCGATCCTCACGGTGCCGGTGCTGCACTACCTCGTGGGCCAGCCCGAGAAGCTCGCGATCGGCGGTTCGCTGTTCGTCGTCGGGTTGATCGCGGCGGCGGCGGCGATCCCCCATGCGCTGCATCGCCAGGTGGACTGGCGCAACGTCGCGTGGTTCGGCGTACCCGGCATGCTGGGCGCCTGGCTCGGCGCAACGCTTGCGCACTGGGTACCGGGCCCGGTCCAGCTCGCGTCGTTCGCGCTCGTGATGCTCGTCGCCGCGTGGCGCATGCTGCGCGGCGATACCACCCGCCGCACGGATGACGAACCGCACCGCGTGGCCGTCGTCGCGGGAGGCTTTGGCGTCGGCGTGTTGAGCGGACTGGTCGGCATCGGCGGCGGGTTCCTGATCGTGCCGGCGCTGGTGCTGCTCGCCGGCGTGCCGATGGCGAGCGCCGTCGGCACCAGCCTCGCGGTGATCGCGCTGAACGCCTTCACGGGGTTCGCCAAGTACCTCGGCGTGCTGGAACGCCAGTCACTCGAACTCGACTGGCCCGTGCTGCTTGCGGTGGCCGGCGTGGGGATCGTCGGCAGCGTCGCCGGTCATCGCCTCGGCCGCCGCCTGCCGCAGGCGACGCTGCGCAAGGCGTTCGGCGTGTTCCTGGTCGTGATGGGCCTCTTCATCGCATTCGACGCCGGCCCGCGGCTGCTGCACTGAACGCGGCTACGGGCGCGGGTACAGCGGCCTGCCTACCCGTGCTTCTCGAGCTCGGCGAGGCGCGCCTCGAGCGCGGCGAGCTTCTCGCGCGTGCGCCTGAGCACCGTGGCCTGCACGTCGAATTCCTCCCGAGTCACGAGGTCGAGCTGCGCGAGCTGGGACTGCAGCACGCCTTTGAAGTTCTGCTCGAGGTCGCGGCGCAGGGCCATGACGCTCTCGGGCACGGACCCGGCAAGGCGCCGGGCAAGGTCGTCGATGAGGCGGGGGTCGAAGGGCATGGTGAGGGGATAGGGGGTAGGGGGTAGGGGGTAGTGTAAGAGGTGCGGAGGATGGCTGCGCGGGTGGCGGCAGCCCCCGGCCGGGGCCCTGGGAGCGCTCCGCAGTGAGGCGCCGGACGCCTCCCTTCGCGCCAACTTGGTGCACCGCAACGGTGCGCGGGCCGCCAATCCGCGGCCCTGCAAGCCTCCGCTCCCGTGGCACGGTTCCTGCATTGAGGGTTCGCGACCGCTCGCACGACCCGCAGGGAGACCGACCGATGAAGCTGATCACCGCCATCATCAAGCCGTTCAAGGTGGATGACGTGCGGCAGGCCATCGCCGACCTCGGCGTGCAGGGCGTCACCATCAGCGAGGTGCAGGGCTTCGGCCGCCAGCGCGGCCACACCGAGATCTACCGCGGCGCCGAGTACCGCGTGGACTTCCTGCCCAAGACCAAGGTCGAGATCGCCGTCGACGACACGATCGTCGAGCAGGTGATCGAGGCGATCACCAACGTCGCCCGCACCGGGAAGATCGGCGACGGCAAGATCTTCGTCACCCAGTTGAGCCAGGCCGTGCGCATCCGCACCGGCGAAGCCGGCGCCGAAGCCCTCTAGGCGCGCCGCCCCACGCTTTCCGTTCCTTCCGTGAGCACCAGGAGACCTACCGTGAACCGCTCGAGACTCCCCGGCATCCTGCGCTACGCGCCGGCTCTGCTCCCGCTGCTGGCACCGGCACTGGGCCTCGCCCAGGACGCCGCCCCGCCCGTGCCCGACAAGGGCGACACCGCCTGGATGATGACCTCCACGGTCCTCGTCATCCTGATGACCATTCCCGGCCTCGCACTGTTCTACGGCGGCATGGCCCGCTCGAAGAACGTCCTTTCCGTGCTCATGCAGGTGTTCATGATCTTCTGCCTGGTCGCACTGCTCTGGGCGATCTACGGCTACAGCCTGGCGTTCACGTCGGGCAACGCCTTCATCGGCGGCTTCGACCGGCTGTTCATGCAGGGCCTGGCCACCGACTCGCTGGCGGCGACGTTCAGCAAGGGCGTGTACATCCCCGAGTACGTGTACTTCGTGTTCCAGCTCACCTTCGCCTGCATCACGCCGGCGCTGATCGTCGGTGCGTTCGCGGAGCGCATCAAGTTCGGCGCGGTGCTGCTGTTCACGGTGCTCTGGTTCACCTTCGCCTACCTGCCGATCGCACACATGGTGTGGTTCTGGGCGGGCCCCGACGCCTACACGGACGCCGAGGCCGGCGCCGCCGCCACGGCGACCGCGGGCTTCCTGTTCCAGAAGGGCGCGCTCGACTTCGCGGGCGGTACCGTCGTGCACATCAACGCCGGCATTGCAGGCCTCGTCGGCGCGCTGATGCTCGGCAAGCGCATCGGCTACGGCACGTCGGCGATGGCGCCGCACAACCTCGCGATGGTGATGATGGGCGCGTCGCTGCTGTGGGTCGGCTGGTTCGGCTTCAACGTCGGCTCCGGCCTCGAGGCCAACGGCTTCACCGGCATGGTGTTCGCCAACACGATCCTCGCCACGGCTGCGGCCGCCCTCGCCTGGTCGTTCGCCGAGTGGATCCACCGCGGCACCCCCACCATGCTGGGCGCGGCCTCCGGCGCCGTCGCTGGCCTCGTCGCCATCACCCCGGCCTGCGGCTGGGTGGGCCCGATGGGCGCCATCGCCATCGGCCTGGTCGCCGGCCTCGTGTGCCTCTGGGCGGTCGCGAGCCTCAAGCAGAAGCTCGGTTACGACGACTCGCTCGACGTGTTCGGGGTGCACTGCGTGGGCGGCATCGTCGGCGCACTGCTCACCGCGGTGTTCTGCTCGCCCGCTCTCGGCGGCACCGGCGTGTACGACTACGTCGCCAACGCCGTGGCCGAGTACTCGATCGGCGCGCAGTTCAAGGCACAGCTGATCGGCGTGGTCGTGAGCCTGGTGTGGTCGGGCGTGGTCGCGGCGATCGCGTTCAAGATCGTGGACCTCGTGGTCGGCCTGCGGGTCGCCGAAGACGAGGAGCGCCAGGGCCTCGACACCGTGTCGCACGGCGAGCGCGCCTACAACTGAGTCTGTGGAAGGCGGCCGGTTCCTGGTTCGGCCGCTTTCTCCCCCGCTTGCGGGCGCTTCGGCGCCCGCTTTTTTTTGAGCTGCGCCAGCGGGTTGCGGACCGCGTCGCAGTTCTCCCGCCCACCGCGCGCGCAAGGCAGCCCGCCGCCGCTCACCTGCTAGACTCGCGCGCAGGCCCCTGGGAGACCGCCCGCATGAAAGCGCTCTTGACCGCTGCCACGCTGCTGCTCGCCTTCGCCGGCGCCCACGCGGGCGAGGTCTACAAGACCACCGACGCGCAGGGACGCCCGGTGTACACCGACAAGCCCCCGAGCCTGCCGGCCGAGCGGCTCAAGGTGCAGTCCGCGACCACCGACGTGGTCGAGGTACAGAAGCGCTACGACGCGCAGATGAAGCAGTACGGCGCCGCCGACAAGGCCGAGGCCGACGCCGCGAAGAAGGCGGCGGACGCGCGCAAGGCGCAGGAGATGACGGCCGAGGATCGCGCCAAGCGCTGCATCGAGGCGCGCCAGCGCTACGAGTCGTACATGAACGCACGCCGCCTGTACGAACCGGGCACGGGCGAGGGCGAGCGCCGCTACCTCGACAGCGCGGAGATCGACGCGGCGCGCGCGAATGCCAAGCAGGCAATGGACGATCTCTGCAGCGGACCGTGACATGACCCTCGCCGCTGGCTTCATCGGGCTCGGCGCCATGGGGCGCGGCATGGCCCGTAATCTTCACCGCGCCGGCCTGCTGCACGGCGTCTGGAACCGGACGCCGGCGCCCGCCGCGGAGCTCGCCGCCGAACTCGGGTGCGTGGCGGCAGCCAACCCCGCGCAGCTCGCGGCGGCGTGTGACGTCATCGTGCTGTGCGTCTCCGCCGACGGCGACGTGCTGGACGTGGTGGACGCCATGGCGCCCGCGCTCCGGCCGGGTTCCATCGTCATCGACTGCTCGACGGTTTCCGCCGCCACGGCCCGCGAGGCCGCGCGCCGTCTCGCGGCACGCAGCGTCGAATTCCTCGACGCGCCGGTGAGCGGCGGTGTCGAGGGCGCGCGCGACGGCACGCTCGCGATCATGGTCGGCGGCGCGCGGGACGCTTTCGAGCGCGCGCAGCCCGTGCTGGCAGCGATGGGCCGCGCGGTGACGCACTTCGGGCCGAGTGGCTCGGGCCAGGCCGCCAAGGCGACCAACCAGATCATGTGCGCCGGCATCATCCAGGCGGTCGGTGAGGCCATGGCGTTCGCGAAGGCCGAGGGGCTGCCGCTCGAGGCGCTGATCGACACGCTCGGCAAGGGCGCGGGCTCGAGCTGGTACTTCGTGAACCGCGCTCCGAACATGGTGCGCGGCTCGTATCCGCCGGGCTTCCGCGTGCGCCTGCACGAGAAGGACCTGCGCATCTGCCACGACATGGCGGAGCGCCACGGCGTGCAGCTGCCCGTGGTCGAGATGACGCTGCTGCACTACAGGAAGCTCATCGAACAGGGTCACGGCGACGAGGACATCTCGACGATCTTCCGCCTGAAGGACGCCATGTTCGCGTCCGCCTCGCCGGGCAACGAAGTCCGATGAGCGACCCGCGGGCCGCACCGGCACCCGGGGCGGACGGCCGGGCCTTCTTCCTGCCCGACTTCTGCGAGGCCCGCGCGGTGCTGGCGATCGTGCTGATCGCGGCGCTGCTCGCGATCGTGCTCGCGCTCGCACGCCAGACGGTGCACGGCGCGTTCTGGATCGACCTCGCGCGCACCTCCGCCTACCTGCTGTGGGCCGGGTTGTCGTGCGCGGCCGTGCTGTGCAAGGCCCGGCCGTGGCTCGCCGGCAAGCCTTTGCGCACCGCGGTGCTCGGCGCGCTCGGCCTGATGGTGGGCACCGTGGCAATCGTCTCGGAGGTGGTCTACTGGGCGGGCCACGCCTGGGCTGTTCGCACCGGGTCGCCGTCGGCGCTGTTCCCCGCGCAGCACTGGCCGTTCCTGCTGCCGAACCTGCTGATTGCCGCGATCGTCGGCTCGCTCACGCTGCGCTACTTCTACGTGACGAGCGAGTGGCGGCGCAGCGTCGAGCTCGAGGCGCGCTCGCGCATCCGCGCGCTGCAGGCGCGCATCCGGCCGCACTTCCTCTTCAACAGCCTGAACACGGTGGCCTCGCTCACGCGCTCCGATCCGGCGCGCGCCGAGGAGGCCATCGAAGACCTCGCCGACCTGTTCCGGGTGAGCCTGAGTGACGCGCGCGCGCAGATCACGCTGCGCGAGGAACTCGAGGTGGCACGCATCTACCAGCGCATCGAGCAGCTGCGGCTCGGCGGGCGCCTGCAGGTGCGCTGGAAGGTGGCCGACCTGCCGGTCGACGCGATCGTGCCGAGCCTGCTGCTGCAGCCGCTGCTCGAGAACGCCATCGGCCACGGGATCGAACCGCTGCCCGAGGGCGGCACGGTGCTCGTGGAAGGCACGAGCGACGGCGAACGGGTCACCATCCGGATCTCGAACCCGGTGTCCGCGACGGCGAAGGCCGTACGCAGCGGCAACCGCATGGCGCTCGACAACATCCGGCAGCGACTCGAGCTGGCCTTCCCGGGGCGCGCGTCGGTCACGGTCGATGACGGGGGCGAGCAGTACCGGGTGACCCTGCAGTTCCCGCAGGTCATGGATCCCGGCCGGCCGGGCCGCCACGGTTGGTGACAGCGGCCCGCGGGCCAGCGGAGAATGCCGCCCCGCCATGAACGACCAGATTCCGGCCCCGGACGCGCTCCGCGTCCTGATCGTCGACGACGAGCCCCCGGCCCGCGAGCGGCTCGGCCGGATGCTGGCCGAACTCCCCGACGTGGCGGTGGTGGGCGAAGCCGGCAACGGCGCCGAGGCGCTCGAAGCGTGCGGCCGGTTGCTGCCGGACGTCGTGCTGCTCGACATCCGCATGCCCGGCATGGACGGCATCGAGGCGGCACGGCACCTCAATGCCCTCGAGGAACCGCCGGCGGTGATTTTCGTCACGGCGCACGACGAGCACGCCCTGGCCGCGTTCGAGGCACAGGCGCTCGGCTACCTGCTGAAGCCCGTGCGCCAGGAGAAGCTGGCGCGGGCGATCCAGCGTGCCGCGCGCATCGCTGCGCCCCAGCTGCAACGCGTGGCCGAGCAGGCGCAGCTCGGCCGCCGGCGCCAGCAGGTCGCGGCCCGGCTCGGGGACCAGCTGCGGCTGATCCCGGTAGAGGACATCTACTACTTCGCGGCCGGCCAGAAATACGTCACCGTGCGCCACCGCGGCGGCAGCGACCTGATCGACGAGTCGCTGCGTGCGCTGGCCGCCGAGTTCACGCCTGATTTCGTGCGCATCCACCGCAACTCGCTGGTGGCGGCGCGGCACGTGGCGGCGATCGAGCGCAGCGCCGAGGGCCAGTACCTCGTGCGGATGAAGGATTGCGAGGAGGCGCTGCCGGTGAGCCGGCGGCACGCCACGGAAGCCCTGCGGAACCTGAAAGGCGGACACTGAGTGGGCAGTCAACCGGAAGACATCGGCGAATCGACCATCACGCTCGCGACGGACGACGGCGGCGGCGAACGGCGCTTCTGGACGCGGCTCGGCGCGGTGCTGCTGCTCGCGGCACTCGCCTACCTGGTCTGGCGCATCGTCGCGCCGTTGTGGCAGCCGCTCGCCTGGGCACTGCTGCTCGGTTCGCTGCTGGCGCCGCTCAACGTGAAGCTGGCGGCACGGCTCGGCGGACGCTGGCGACTCGCCAGTTCGATCACGCTGCTCGCCACCGTGCTGCTGTTCATCCTGCCGGTCGCCGGGATCGCCGGCGCGGTCGCGGCGCAGGCCGCGCAGCTGCTGCGCAGGCTCCAGCCTCGCATGCACGACATGGGCCAGCAGGGGCTGTCGCTGGACCTCGAACACCTGCCTTGGCTCGAGCGGCCGCTCGCCTGGATCGACGCCAACACCACGATCTCGCTCGCCCAGTTGCAGGGCTGGCTGATCGAGGGCTCGCGCAAGGTGCTCGAGGGCCTCGTGTCCTCGGGCGGCACGTTCGTGATGGGCGCGCTCGGCACGGCCGCGAGCTTCGTGCTGATGCTGTTCGTGCTGTTCTTCGTGCTGCGCGACGGCCCGGGCGTGGCGCGGCAGGTGGTGCAGATGCTGCCCATCGAGGACCGGCGCCGCGCGCGCCTCTGGCAGCATCTCTCCGACGTGACGCGCGCCGTGTTCCTCGGCATCGGCCTCACCGCGCTGGTGCAGGGCATCCTGGTCGGCGTCGGCTTCTGGATCGCGGGCCTGCCCTCGCCGCTGGTGTTCGGCGTCGTCGCCGTGCTCGTGGCGCTGATCCCGATGGTGGGCTCCGCGCTGGTGTGGGCGCCGGGCGCTCTGTTCCTCGCGGCGCGCGGGGAGTACGGCTACGCGATCTTCCTCGCCGTGTGGGGTGCGGTCGTCGTCGGCATGGTGGACAATTTCCTGCGCCCGATGCTGATCTCGGGCCGCGCCGACGTGCCGACGCTCGCCGTGTTCGTCGGCGTGATGGGCGGCCTCGCCGCCTTCGGATTCATCGGCCTGTTCGTGGGCCCGATCGTGCTCGGGCTGCTGGTGGCGCTGTTCCGCTACGAAAGCGACGAACTCGCCGCGGCGCAGGGCCGCCGCTGACTCAACTGCTGGAGACTGCCTTGACCAAACCGCTACGCATCGCCACCCGCCGCAGCCAGCTCGCCATGTGGCAGGCCGAGCACGTCGCCGCGCTGTTGCGCGCCGCGCACCCCGGCTTGCCCGTGGAGCTCGTGCCGATGAGCACGCAGGGCGACCGCGTCACCGACCGCGCGCTCGCCGAGGTCGGTGGCAAGGGCCTGTTCGTCAAGGAACTCGAAGTGGCCATGCAGGAAGGCCGCGCCGACATCGCCGTGCACTCGATGAAGGACGTGCCGAGCGAGCTGCCGCCGGGCTTCTGCATCTCGGCCGTGCTGCCGCGCGCGAATCCTCACGACGCTTTCCTTTCGCTGCGCCACAAGCGCTTCGAGGACCTGCCGGCCGGCGCGCGTGTCGGCACGTCGAGCCCGCGGCGGCAGGCGCAGCTGCGTCACGCGCGGCCCGACCTCCGCCTCGAGCTGCTGCGCGGCAACGTGGACACGCGCCTGCGCCGGCTCGAGGAGGGCGGTCTCGACGCGATCCTGCTCGCCTGCGCCGGCCTCGAGCGCCTCGGCCTCGGCGCGCGCATCACGCAGGTGCTCGGCCTCGACCTCACGCTGCCCGCCGTCGGCCAGGGCGTGATCGGCATCGAATGCCGCGAGGACGACGCGCGCAGCCGTGAAGCGCTCGGGGCGCTGCATCACGAGGAGTCGTTCGTGCGCCTGCGCGCCGAACGCGCTTTCGCCCAGACGCTCGAGGGCAGCTGCCACTCGCCGATCGCGGCGCACGCCGTGCTCGAGGGCGGCACGCTCACCGTGCACGGCTTCGTCGGCTCGCCGGACGGCACCGAGGTGTACCGCGACGTCGAACGCGGCGCCCCGGCCGACACCGAGTCGCTGGGTCACCGGCTGGCCGAGCGCATCAAGGCCGCGGGCGCGGGCGCGCTGCTCGAGCGCCTGCGGCAAGAGGCGGCCACGGCATCGTGACGCTGCCGCTCGCCGGCCGGGTCGTCGTCGTCACGCGCCCCGCGGCGCAGGCCGTGCCCTTCGCAGCGCTGGTGGCGGCCGCCGGCGCGGAGCCACTGCTGGTGCCGACGCTCGAGATCGTCACGGTCGAACTCGACGCAGCGGCGCGCAACCGCCTCGTTCCGGACAGCTTCGACTGGACGATCTTCACCAGCACGAACGCCGTGGAATCGTCGCTCGCGCAGTTGCCGCACCCGTCCCGCACCCGGGTCGGGGCCGTCGGACGCGCCACCGCGCGCGCGCTCGAACGGCACGGCATTCCGGTCGCCGCCGTGCCACGGACGACGTCGGACTCCGAAGGACTGCTCGAGCTCGACTGCTTTGCCAACCTGCGCGGCCAGCGCGTCCTGATCCTGAAGGGCCGCGGCGGGCGCACCCTGCTGCGGGAAGAGTTCGCGCGCCGCGGGGCCGAGGTCGTGCTCGGTGACGTGTACGAGCGCCGGCGCGCAGCGGCGGATCCCGCGGCGATGGCGGCATTGCGCCGCGCCTGCGACGCCGGGGCGGCCGCCGTCGCGGCCACGAGCGCCGAAGTGCTCGCCGCATTGCTGGAACTGGCACCGGAGGGCGATTGCCCGCGCCTGAAGGATGCCGCGCTGCTCGTGCCCGGCGAACGTGTGGCAGCGGCGGCACGCGAACTCGGCTGGCGCGGCCGCATCGTCGTCGCGCCGTCCGCCGAGGACGCAGCGATGGCCGGGGCGCTCGGCCGGGCGCTCGCCGGCGGGAGCGACCCCGGCGCCGCGTGATACGATCCCGACCCGGCCTCCGACCGCGCTCCCGAGCCGATGTCCGCCGAGATCGAATCCCTCTCCACCGACCTCAAATCCCGACGCCAGGGCCAAGGCGTGAGCCCGATGCTCGTGGCCCTGGTGGTGCTCGGCCTGCTGCTTGCGGTGTACGCGCACTGGCGCTTCGGCCAGTTCGACGAGCGCATCGACCGGCTGCGGCGGCAGTTGACCGAACTGCGCACCATCAACGACCAGCTCGACACCCGCCTGCAGACCCTCGCCGACGACCTCGAGTCGAGCCGCAGCACGTGGCGCTCGGAGGTCCGCGGGCTGCGCGAAGTGCCGGGGCAGCTCGATGCCCTGAGCCGCAGCGTCGAAGAGCTGCGCGCCCGCACCGAGGCACCGCAGCGCGCGTGGGTGCGTGCCGAGGCGCTGTACCTGATGGAGCTGGCCGAACGGCGCCTGCGCCTCGAGCGGGACGTCGAGACCGCGATCGTCGCCCTGGAGTCGGCCGACGCGCGGCTCGCCACGCTCGACGACCCGGCCGTGCGCGAGGTGCGCGCGAAACTGGCGCTCGAGCTCACCGCCCTGCGCGCCGTCCCCGTGCCGGACATCGCCGACGTGCTCGGGCGCATCGGCCGGCTCGAGGACGAGGTGCCGACCCTGCCGGTGATCGGCATGCCCGCATCGCAGGCCCGCCGCGACAGGCCGGAGGCCGAAGCCCCGGGCGTGTTCGAACGTGCCTGGAGGCGCGTCCGCCAAGCCCTGCGTGATGTCGTCTCGCTGCGCCGGATCGAACCCGCGACCGCGCGGCTCGTCACCCAGGAAGAAGAATCGCTGCGCCGCCAGCACCTCGAGCTGCTGCTGTTCGGTGCGCGAGTGGCGGCGATGCAGCCGGACGGTGCGGCGTACGCGCAGTCGCTGCGAGCTGCGGACGTCTGGCTGCAGCAGTACTTCGACACGTCGAAGCCCGAGGTCGAGGCCGCGGCGAAGGAACTCGCGGCGCTCGAGCTCACGATCATCGAGCCGCCGCTGCCCGCCGTCGGCGAGGCCGGGCGCCTGCTGCAGGGCGTCATCCGCGGCAGCAACAGCGCGCCATGAGGGGGGCCGCGATCGTTGCGCTGGTCCTGGTCGCCGGCGCGCTGCTTGCGCACCTGCTGCTCACCGACCCCGGCTACGTCGCGATCCGCCTCGGGCGCACGCTGTTCGAGACCACCCTGCCCGTGTTCGTGATGCTGCTGGGCGGCGTGCACCTCGTCGCGATCGCCGCGACGCGCGCGTTCGCCTCGCGGCGCCGCATCGCCCAGCTGCGCGCCGAGCGGCGCCGGCGCAAGGCCCGCGACGACTCGCAGCGCGGCCTGATCGAACTGGCGGCGGGCCAGTGGAAGAGCGCCGAGGAACTGCTGACCCGCGCGGCACCCGAGGCGGACTCCGCCGCGGCCAATTACCTGATTGCCGCCCGGGCAGCCGACCTGCTCGACGCGACCGAGCGCCGCGACGAATGGCTGTCCCGCGCCCAGGACGAAGCGCCAGAGGCGCGCGTCGCCGCACTGATCACGCTCACCGAAATGCAGATGCGCCGCGGCCAGGACGAGGCCGCGCTGCAGACGCTCGAGCAGCTCGACGCCTCGGGCGACCTGAACTCGCGCGGCCTCGAACTGATGGCGCGACTCTGCCAGAAGCTCGGCCGCAACGAGCGCCTGAAGGAGCTCGGTCCGCGCCTGCTGAATGCGAAGGAACTGCCGGAGGACCAGGTCAACGAGCTGCTCGCGCACGTGCGACTGGCCGAGATCCGCGCGGCCGGCGAACGCGCCAACCAGTCAGCTCTCGAGAAGGCGTGGTCCGACCTGCCGCGGTCCGTGCGCAAGCTGCCGCAATCGATCGTCACCTACGCGCGCGCCGCCATGGCCTGCCGGGACCACCCGAGCGCCGAGCGCGTGTTGCGCGAACTGATCGAGGAAACCGGCGACACCGCGGCCATCCGCCTCTACGGCGAGCTGGTGCCGTCCGACCCGCTGGTGCCGCTCGAACGCGCCGAGGGCTGGCTGCGCAAGCGTCCCGAGGATCCCGACCTCCTCGCGGCCTGCGCCAAGCTCAGCCTGCGGGCCGAGCTGTTCGGCAAGGCGCGCAGTTACCTCGAGGCGAGCCTCGCGCGCCGCCCGACCGCGGAGAACAGCCTGATCCTCGCCGAATTGCTCGAGGATCTCGGCGAGCGGGAGGCCGCGACGATGTGGCTGCGCCGCGCTGCGCAGCAGGCCGTCGGCCGTCGCTCGAACCTGCCGCGCGTGCGCCTGCGCCGCTACTGAGCGCCCGGCGGCGCGGTGCCCTGCAGCTTCGCAAGGGTATCGGGCGCGTAGTCGAACGAATCGAAGAACAGCTGCTCGCGTGGGAGGCCGTGGCGAGGGAAGGCTTCACGGATGGCCTCGACCATGGCCGGCGGACCGCTGGCGTACACATCGAAGCCCGCAAGCTCCGGCAGGTCCGCGAGCACCGCCTCGTGCACCAGCCCGCTCCGTCCCGTCCACGGCGCCGCGTCGTCCGCCGGGGGCCCGGACAGCACGGGGCGATAACTGAAACCGGGCCGCTGCCGCTGCAGGTCCTCGAGCCATGCGTGCTCGTACAGGTCGGGCACGCCGCGCGCGCCCCAGTACAGCGTCACCGGCCGGCGATCGCCCGCGGCGACGAGTTGCCGCAACATCGCTCGCAGCGGCGCATAGCCGGTGCCGCCGCCGACGAACAGCGGCGGGCGCGGCGACTCCGTGCGGAACCAGAACTGCCCGAGCGGGCCCTCGATGCGCAGCAGCGTGCCCGAGTGCATGGAATCGAACAGCTGGCCGGTGAAACCGCTCTGCGACGCGCGGCGCACGTGCAGCTCGATCAGCCGCCCGTCCCCCGGGGCGCCCGCGATCGAGAAGCTGCGCCGCCGTCCCCCGGACAGCATGACGTCGAGGTACTGCCCGGGGCGGTAGTTGAACTCTTCCACCGCTGGCAGGCGCAGGAACAGGGCCATCACGTCGTCGGCGACTCGGTCCATGCGCTCGATGCGGCACGGCAGGCTCTTCACCTCGACGTCAGGCGCCGGGCGCACCTCGCGCGTCTCGACGCGCAAGTCGGTGAGCGCGATCGCCTGGCAGAGCAGTGCGTATCCCCCCTGCTCTTCGTCGGCGGTGATGCCCGCTGGGCGGCCCCGCGGGTAGGCGAACTCGCCCGTCAGGATGCGCGCGCGGCACGACGCACAGTGCCCACCCTTGCAGCTGTGCGGCAGGTTGAGCCCGGCGCGCAACGCCGCAGCGAGCACCGGCTCGCCCGGTTCGGTCACGAAAATCTGTCCGGTCGGGACGAGAGTGATCTGGGGCATCGGCGCAGGATGCCACGAAGTCACGGCGCGGGAGGGAGGGATCACCCTTTCGCGTATGCTCCGCGAATGGATCAATCCTGCCTCATCGTCGGCTGTGGCTACACCGGGTTGCGGCTTGCGCGCCGGCTTCAGCCACGCTGGCGCGTGTCGGCAACGGCCCGTTCCGACGCGACGGCTGCGGCTGTGTCTGCCGCGGGCATCAACGTCGTGCGTGCCGATCTCGACGCGACGCCGTCACCCTGCTCGCTCGAGCGCGCTGCCGACGGTGCTGCGATCGCGTATCTCGCTCCGCCACCGGACCACGGCACGGACGATCCGCGGCTCCTGCGGTTCCTCGCTGCGCTCGGCAGCGCACGGCCATCCGTGCTGCTCTACATGAGCACGACCGGCGTGTACGGCGATACGCGGGGCGGGACCGTTACGGAAGACTCACCGCTGCTGCCCTCGAACGACCGCTCGCGGCGACGCGTCGCCGCCGAGACTGCCGCGCAGGACTGGTGTGCCGGGCGCGGCGTGCGCTGCGTGGTGCTGAGGGTGCCCGGCATCTATGGGCCGGGCCGCCTGCCCCTCGACCGCCTGCAACGCGGCGAACCGGCGTTACGGCCGGAGGACTCAGGCCCCGGCAACCGCATCCACGTCGATGACCTCGTCACGGCCTGCGTCGCGGCGCTCGAGCGCCCGGTGGGCGGCGCGTTCAACGTCACCGACGGCAATCCCGCCACGACCACCGAGTTCCTGCAGCGCACGGCGGCCATCGCGGGCCTCGCTCCTCCGCCGCTGGTCGCGCTGGCCGAGGCTCCGGGGCGGATCAGCGCCGGCATGCTGTCGTTCCTGCGCGAATCGCGCCGCGTCGACAACCGCCGCATGCGCGAGGCGCTGGGCGTCGAACCGCGGTACGCGCGCCTCGATGACGGCATCGCCGCGAGCCTCGCCGGCCAGCAGGAAGCGTCGGTCTGACGGCCCGTTTCGGCTATCCTTGGCTGCATGCGGCTCGCCTTCACGAAGATGCATGGACTCGGCAACGACTTCATCGTCTTCGACGCCCGCGGGCCGGATGATGTCCCCTCCGCCACGGCGCTGCGCCGGCTCGCCGACCGTCGCACCGGCATCGGCTTCGACCAGGCCCTGGTGCTGTCGCCGCCCGTCCGTCCAGGCACGGACGTCCACTACCGCATCTTCAACGCCGACGGCTCCGAGGTGGAGCAGTGCGGCAACGGCGCGCGCTGCATCGCACGCCTCGTGGCGAGCCGTGCGGCGATCCGCGACCGCGCGCTCGTGATGGACAGCCCGGGCGGGCTGGTGAGCGCACGCCTGCGCGCCGACGGGCTCGTCTCCGTCGCGATGGGCGTGCCCGATTTCGATCCGCGCTCGCTGCCGTTCGATGCGGAGCGCGAGGCAGCGACCTACCGCATCGACCTGCCGTCGGGCCCCGTCGAGTTCGGCGCGGTGTCGATCGGCAATCCGCACGCCGTGATCCGCGTGCGATCGGTGCAGGCCGCACCGGTGGACACGGTCGGACCTGCGATGGAGAATCAAGCGCGCTTTCCGCGGCGCGTGAACGTCGGCTTCCTCGAGATCGTGGCACCGGACCACGTGCGCCTCAGGGTGTTCGAGCGCGGTGTGGGTGAAACGCAGGCCTGCGGCACCGGCGCCTGCGCGGCGGTCGCCGTCGGGCGCCGCCATGGACCGCTGGCCGAGGAGGTTCGCGTGGACCTGCCCGGCGGACGGCTGATCGTGCAGTGGCCTGGACCGGGCGAGCCCATCTGGCTCACGGGTCCGGCCGAAACGGCCTTCGAGGGCCAGGTGGAGCTACCGGACGCTCCGGGGAGAACCGAATGAGCAAGCCAATCCGCGGCGTCGAGCCGGGCAGCGTCGCCGAAGACCAGATCGCCGAGCACCTCGCCGCGCATCCCGAGTTCTTCGAGCGTCATCCGAGCGTGCTGGCGCGGCTGCAACTGCCGCACCAGCGCGGCAGCGCGGCGATCTCGCTCGTCGAGCGGCAGGTGCTGGTGCTGCGCGAAAAGCACACGGCACTCGAGCAGAAGCTGCGCGAGCTGATCGAGAACGGCCGCGCCAACGACGCCATCGCCGACCGCATGCACCGCCTCACGCGACGCCTGCTGCGCGCGCGCGACTTCAACGCGGCGATCGCGGGGCTCGAGACTTCGCTGCGCGAGGATTTCGGCGCCTCGCGCTGGGTGATCCTGCTCGTCGAGCCGTCGCTCGGTGAACTCGCGGGCCGCGCGAGCGCGCACCTGCGCGTGGTGCCGCGCGGCAGCCCGGAGCTCAGGATCTTCGAGACGTTCTTCGAGTCGGCGCGGCCGCGCAGCGGGCAGATCCGCGACACGCAGCGCGATTACCTGTTCGGCGCGGACGGCAGCCAGGTGGGCTCGACGGTGCTCATCCCGCTCGGCGACCGGGCGAGCCTGGGCCTGCTCGCCATCGCGAGCCACGACACCGAGCGCTACCTGCCGACCATGAGCACGGACTTCCTGGTCCGCATCGGCGAGATCGTGAGCGAGGCCATCGTCGCGCGCGGCGCATGAGCGAGCCGCTGCGGCCAGGCGTCGCACGCTTCCTCGACGGCCTGCGCACCGAGCGCAGGCTGTCGCCCCATACCTCGAGCAGCTACGGGCGTGACCTCGACGCGCTGCTCGAGTATTGCGCGACGCACGGCATCGAGTCGTGGGACGCGCTCGACACCCAGCACCTGCGCAGCTTCGCCGCGCAGTGCCACCGCCGCGGGCTCGCGCCGCGCAGCATCCAGCGCCGCCTCTCCGCGGTGCGCAGCCTGTGCCGGTTCCTGATCCGCGAGGGCGAGCTGAAGAGCGACCCCACGGCCGACGTGCAGGCACCGAAGGCGCGCAAGCGCCTGCCGACCACGCTCGACGCCGACACCATGGCGCGGCTCCTGGAGTTCCGTTCCGACGACCGCCTCGGCGTGCGCGACAAGGCGATCATGGAGCTGTTCTATTCGTCCGGGCTGCGGCTCGCGGAACTGCTCGGCCTCGATCTCGTCGACCTCGACCTGCGCGACCGCACCGTCCGCGTGCTCGGCAAGGGCCGCAAAGCCCGCATCGTGCCGGTGGGACGGCACGCAGCCGAGGCGTTGGCGAGGTGGCTGCGCGAGCGGGCGACGCTGGCGGCCGTGGAGGAGACGGCCGTGTTCGTGGGCGTGAACGGCCGCCGCCTCGGGCCGCGCATCGTGCAGCGGCGCATCGCGCGCTGGGCGCGGCTGCAGGGCCTGCCCGAGCACGTACACCCGCACCTGTTCCGCCACTCCTTCGCCTCGCACCTGCTCGAGTCGTCGGGCGACCTGCGGGCGGTGCAGGAACTGCTCGGCCACTCCAACATCAGCACCACCCAGGTGTACACGCACCTTGATTTCCAGCACCTGGCCCGCATCTACGACGCTTCCCACCCCCGGGCACGGCGCAAGAGGCCCTAGGATGTCCACGTTCGATCCCCACGGCACCACCATCGTGTGCGTGCGCCGCAACGGCCGCGTCGCCATGGGCGGCGACGGCCAGGTCACGCTCGGCAACACCATCATGAAGGGCAACGCCCGGAAGGTGCGCCGCCTGCACGAGGGCAAGGTCATCGCCGGGTTCGCCGGCGGCACCGCCGACGCCTTCACGCTCTTCGAGCGTTTCGAGGCCAAGCTGCAGCAGTACGGCAACCTCACCCGCGCCGCGATCGAACTCGCCAAGGACTGGCGCTCCGACCGCAGCCTGCGCCGCCTCGAGGCGCTGCTGTGCGTCGCCGACGCCACCCACTCGTTCGTGATCTCCGGCAACGGCGACGTGATCGAGCCCGAGCACGACCTGATGGCCGTGGGCTCCGGCGGCTCGTTCGCGCAGGCCGCCGCCACGGCGCTGCTGCGCAACACCGATCTCGATGCCCGCGCCATCGTCGAGCAGGCGCTCGGCATCGCGGCGGACATCTGCATCTATACCAACCGGAACGTCACCATTGAGGAACTGTGAGGAAGTGAATGGTGATTAGTGAATAGTGATTGGTGAGCAGCAGGGGTGTTGCGGCAGTCCTGCGGGTCCATCACCACATTTCCGCCCAATCACTATTCACTAATCACTATTCACTAGTCACTTCTCTCCGCCCCCGACGCACCACCACCATGTCGTCAATGACTCCCCGCGAAATCGTCCAGGAACTCGACAAGCACATCGTCGGCCAAGGCGCGGCCAAGCGCGCGGTCGCCATCGCGCTGCGCAACCGCTGGCGCCGCATGCAGGTCGACGAGTCGCTGCGCGCCGAGATCACGCCGAAGAACATCCTGATGATCGGACCCACGGGCGTGGGCAAGACCGAGATCGCGCGCCGGCTGGCGAAGCTGGCGAATGCGCCGTTCATCAAGGTCGAGGCGACCAAGTTCACCGAGGTGGGTTACGTCGGCCGCGAGGTCGACTCGATCATCAAGGACCTCGTGGACATCTCGGTGAAGCTCACGCGCGAGGCCGAGATGGCCAAGGTGCGTCACCGCGCGATGGACGCCGCCGAAGAGCGCGTGCTCGACGCACTGCTGCCACGGCCGCGCACCGTGGGTTTCGATGCCGAGCCCGAGCCGCCGCGCGACGGCGACACGCGCCAGCGATTCCGCAAGATGCTGCGCGAAGGCAAGCTCGACGACCGCGAGATCGAAATCGAGGTGCGCACCGTGCCGGCCGGGGTCGAGATCATGGCACCGCCGGGCATGGAAGAGCTCTCGCAGCAGTTGCAGGGCATGTTCCAGAACCTCGGCGGCCAGCGCTCGCGGCCGCGCAAGCTCAAGGTGGCGGAAGCCTTCAAGCTGCTCACGGACGAAGAGGCGGCCCGGCTCGTCAACGAGGACGAACTGAAGGCGCAGGCTGTGCGCAACGCCGAGCAGAACGGCATCGTGTTCATCGACGAGATCGACAAGATCGCGCGCCGCCAGGAGACGATGGGCGCCGACGTGTCGCGCGAGGGCGTGCAGCGCGACCTGCTGCCGCTGGTCGAGGGCTGCACCGTGAGCACGCGCTACGGCATGGTACGCACCGATCACATCCTGTTCATCGCGTCCGGCGCGTTCCACATGTCGAAGCCGTCGGACCTGATCCCGGAGCTGCAGGGGCGGTTACCCATTCGCGTCGAGCTCGAGGCGCTGTTGGTCGACGATTTCGTGCGCATCCTCACCGAGCCCGACGCCTCGCTGTGCACGCAATACGCCGCGCTGCTCGCGACCGAGAACGTGCGCCTGGAGTTCGATCCTGGCGGCGTGCGCCGGATCGCGGAGGTCGCCTTCGACGTGAACCAGCGCACCGAGAACATCGGTGCGCGCCGCCTGCACACGGTGATGGAGCGCCTGCTCGAGACGGTCTCGTATGAAGCCTCGGACAAGGCGGGCGCCAGCCTGACCGTCGACGCCGCCTACGTGGACCGCAACCTCGGCGAGCTCGCGAAGGACCAGGACCTGGCGCGCTACATCCTCTGACCCCGGAGACGACCCCGTGACACCCACCGAGATCAAGCTGCGCACCAGGTCGCGCGTCCTGGAGGTCGCCTTCGACGACGGGTCGCGCTTCGAGCTGCAGTTCGAATACCTGCGCGTGTTCTCGCCTTCCGCCGAGGTGCGGGGCCACGGGCCGGGGCAGGAGACGCTGCAGCTCGGCAAGCACGAGGTGATGGTCAAGTCGGTCGACCCGGTGGGCAACTACGCGGTGCGCCTCGTCTTCGACGACGGCCACGACTCGGGCATCTATACCTGGGACTACCTGCACGAGCTCGGCACCACGTTCGGCGAGAAGTGGTTCGGCTACCTCGAGCGGCTCGCGAAGCTCGGGCTGCCGTATCCCACGCCGGTGCCGCAGCGGAAGAAGCTGTAACTCGGCGAACGTCGCCGGGCCCGGGGTGCGGCCCGGTCGTATGCCGGGGCGTCGCGCGGCATGGACGCCGCGCGCGAGCCCCCATGGATGGGTTCACGGCGTCCCCGGCGATACGA
>JAGVUU010000157.1 GCA_019136105.1 Gammaproteobacteria bacterium | reverse complement strand
GTCGTGGCGCTGCCCGACGACCCGGACACGCCGCTGCGCGGCGGCCTCAGCGGACGCAAGGCCGTGGCCTGGGGCGCGCCCATCCCGCTGCACGAGGTGAAGACGGTGGGCCGGGCGCTCGGCTGCACGATCAACGACGTGCTCATGTCCACGGTCGCGGGCGTGCTCGGCGGCTACCTGCGCGAACGCGGATTCGACACCGACGGCCTGACGCTGCGCGCCTCCGTGCCCGTCAACCTGCGCGCCGCCGACGAGCCGCTCACGCTCGGCAACCGCTTCGGGCTCGTGTTCGTCGAGCTCGCCACGGGGTTTGCGAATCCGCTCGCGCGGCTGTTCGCCACCAGCGACACGATGGCCGCGCTCAAGGGCTCGCTGCAGCCGCCGATGGCGCTGATGTCCCTCGGCCTGATGGGCATGATGCCGGCCCGGGTGCAGGCGCCGCTCGTCGAGCTGTTCAGCCGCAAGGCGACCGCCGTGGTGTCGAACGTGCCCGGCCCGCAGGGGCCGCTCTTCATGTGCGGCCAGCGGGTCACGGAGATGTACTTCTGGGTGCCGCAGAGCGGCTCGATCGGGCTCGGCGTGAGCCTGCTCTCGTACGCGGGCCAAGTGTATTTCGGCATGATCTCCGACCGGCAGCTGGTCGACGACCCGGACACGCTGGTCGCCCGGTTTGCCCCGGAATTCGAAAAATTGCTGCTGGCCGCGACGGTCGGCGCGCTGGCGGCCAGGGAGAAGAAAAGGCCGCGTCGCAAGCCTGCGGCAAGTACCTAGCCTGCGGATTGACACAGTGCAGCAAACAGCCGGAATTCCTGCAGAATAGGGGCGACATCCAGCCGCGGTACCGGCCGCGAAGGGGCACACATGGCTGCGCGCAAGAAAACCAGCAAGGTCGAATCGACGGTCCGCAAGCCCAAGGCCAAGGCAGCCAAGGCCCCGGCGCACCTGATCGAGAACGTGCAGCAGATCTGGCTGGCCGGCATGGGCGCCATCGCCAAGGCCCAAAAGGAAGGCCCTGCTGCGTTCCAGGAAGCGGTGGCCGACGGCCTCAAGCTCCTCACCCGCTCGCGCTCGACCGCCGAGCAGGTGATCCGCGATGCGTTCGAGGCTGCGCAGGGCACCGTGGAGTCGCGCTTCGACTCGGCCCGCGACCAGGCCACCGAGACCTGGGACAACCTGGAAGCGCTGTTCCAGAGCCGGGTGCACAAGGCGTTGCAGCAGCTCGGCGTGCCGAGCGGCGACGAGATCCGCCTGCTCACGAAGCGGGTCGCGGAGTTGAACGAGAACGTGAAGGCGCTCGCGGCCGCCCGGGCGCGCGGTCGCAGTGGTCGCACCCGCAAGGCCAAGGCACCGCGGGCCCGCGCGAAGCGCAAGACGCGTGCGGCCTGACGGCACGCACGGGCAGGGATAAGCCATGCTCGACCTGCAACCTGCAAGAAAACGCTTGGGCAGCCGCGGCCGCTTCGGTCTCGCGCTGGCCGGCGGCGGCCCGCTCGGCGCGTTCTACGAGGTCGGCACGCTGCACGCCATCGGCGAGAGCTTCGAAGGCCTCGACCTGACGAACCTCGACATGTACGTGGGCGTGAGTTCCGGCGCGATGATCGCGGCCGGGCTCGTGAACGGCTACGACACCGCCGACATGGGGCTGGTGTTCATCCACAATTCGTCGCCGGAATTCCCGGTGCGGCCGGGCCTGTTCCTGCGCCCCGCCTTCCGTGAGTACCTGCGGCGCCTGAACGCCATCCCCGGCCTCGCCGCCGACATCCTTCTGCAGTACTTGCGTGACCCCGGCAAGGACTGGGCGGAAGCGATCGACCCGATCGGGCGGCTGCTGCCCACCGGCCTCTGTGACAACCGCCCGTTCGAGCGCTTCCTCGTGCAGATGTTCACCGGGCCCGGCCGCACCAACGACTTCCGCCAGCTGCGGCGCAGCCTGTACATCATCGCCACCGAGCTGAACAGCGGCTACTCCGTGCGTTTCGGCGAACCGGGTCAGGAGCACGTGCCGATCTCGCAGGCCATCCAGGCGAGCACGGCGCTGCCCGGGCTGTACCCGCCGGTCGAGATCGACGGCCACACCTACGTGGACGGTGCGCTGATGCGCACCATGAACGCGTCGCTGCTGCTCGACGAGGGCGCCGACTTCGTCATCTGCATCAACCCCTTGGTGGCGTTCGACGCCTCGAGCGTGCCGCGCCGCTATGGCGACGTGCGCAAGGACCTCGACCTCACCCGCGGCGGGCTGCCGGTGGTGCTGAGCCAGACGTTCCGCGCGATGATCCAGTCGCGGATGCTCGTGGGCATGCGCACCTACAAGCAGAGCTACCCGACCACCGACGTGCTGCTGTTCGAGCCCGACCGCGGCGACGACGAGCTGTTCTTCAAGAACGTGTTCCGCTACGCCGACCGCAAGCGGCTCGCCGAGCACGCCTACCAGCGCACGCGGCGCGACCTCTATGCGCACGCCGACAAGCTCGAACCGCTGCTCGCACGGCACGGCATCCGCCTGCGCCGCGACCTGCTGTCGGACCGCTCGCGCAAGTTCGGCGACGCGGTGCTCGAACGCGGCCGGCGCATGCAGCCGGTGACGGGCACGCTGCACCGCGCACTCGACCGCCTGGAAAGCGCGCTGCATACGCGCGCCTGACGCCGTGAAGGTGCTGGGGGTCGAGGTCGGCAACGACCGCCGCAAGCCCGGGCGGCACGGCGAGCTGCGCCAGCTGCTCGACCGCAACGCGGCGCTGCGCCACGTGTTCGCCGACTCGCCGCAGTCACGCGCCCGCCTTGCGGACCTGCAGCAGTGGCAGTCACAGCGGCTGCTCAGGAGCCACGCCGACCTGCGCGCCAACCCGCGCTACCGGGCAGCGGTGGAGTTCTTCTTCAACGAGCTGTACAGCGGCGGCGACCCGCACGCCCGCGACCGCGACCTGCAGCGCGTGCAGCACGCCATGGAAAAGCTGCTGCCACGCGAGGCGCTGCGCGCCCTGATGCTCGCGATCGAGCTCGAGATCATTTCGCAGGAACTCGACGCCGACGTGGTGCGCGGCTTGCCGGCGGGCCCGATCACGGTCGCGAGCTATGCCGAGGGCTACCGGCGCGCCGGGCGGCGCCCCGACCGTGAGCGGCAGATCGAGCTGCTCGGCCTGATCGGTGGCTACCTCGACCACGTGGTGCGCAAGCCCATCATCCGCGCGCTGGTAAGATTGGCCCGGGGTCCCGCGCACGCGGCCGGGTTCGGCACGCTGCAGGAGTTCCTCGAGCGCGGCCTCGACGCCTTCGAGGCGATGCACGGTGCCGGCGAATTCCTCTCCACGATCCGCGACCGCGAGGTCCGTGCGATGGAGCGGGTGTTCGCCGGGACGCCGGACCCCTTCGAGTTCGACGCCAGGCCGCGAACCGCCAACGGCAAGAAGTGACCGACGCGAAGAAGAAACGCAAAGGCCCGCTGCGCAAGCCGGCCGTCCAGGTGGAACTCGCGCTGCCGCCGCCCCCGGGGCCTGGCACCGTGGAGTTCGTCGAGCTCGAGCCCGAGTGGTGGCAGCGCCGCGGGTTCGTGGTCGCACTCGGCTGCGCATTGCTGCTGCTCCTTGCGCTGACGATCGCGGCACGCGTCGCCTCGCATCGGGATCGAGCGGTGGCTGTCGCTGCGGCCGAAGAGGTCAAGACGCTGACCTTACGGCCCGCCACGCAGGTGCACGCCGTGCGCATCACGCCGAACCCGCGCAGCTGGTCGGCGTCGCCCGATGCGACGATCAAGTGGCCGGAGCCGCCGGAGCTGCTCGAGCTCTACCTGCCGGTCGCGTACTCCGACTTCAAGGTGTTCGCGGTCACCATCGACAAGGTGGACGTGGGCCGCGTGCTCGACCTGCAGCGCGTGTCCACCGATTCGAACCGCGAGCTGCGGTTCACGCTGAACAGCTCGGCGTTGGGCCCCGGCGAGTACCGCATCCGGCTGCAGGGTTACACGTGGCGCGGTGAACGCGTCGACGCCGGGTGGGTGCGGCTCGTCATTAAATAGGGGACATTCTCCTATTTTTCGCCGCATTCACCGGACCGACGGAGTTCTCGTCGATTCCCGTCACTTTTGCACGGCGATCGCCGGCACTGCTGGCGACATGCTCGGTGCATGCCGAGAACTTCTCGATCGCTCGTCGCCGGCGGCCACTATCACGTCATCAGCCGTGGCAACAATCGCTCCTGGCGGCTTGCGTCATGCCCAATCACGTCCACCTCGTCGTTGCACAGCAAGGTGCCGGTGACATCAGCCGCTGGATGCACTGGCTACTCACCACCCACAGTCATCGCCACCACCTTGGACGAGAGACGTCGGGACGTGTCTGGCAGGGCCGCTTCAAGGCTTTTCCAATCCAGCAGGATGCTCACCTGCTGAAGGTCATGCGCTACGTAGAGCGTAATCCCCTGCGCGCGAGGCTCGTCGAACGGGCCGAGGACTGGGCCTGGGGAAGCCTCGCATGGCGTCACCACGGCGATTGGCAGGACTTGCTGGCGACACCGCCGCTCGAACTGCCGTCGGATTGGCTGACATGGGTGAACGCGCCGCAGACGCGGGAGGAACTGGTGGAGTTGCGGGCCTGCGTGAATCATCAGCGCCCGTACGGCAATGAGATGTGGTCGTCGAGCGAACTTCAACGCTGGGCTCCACAGGTCGCCAAGCGCCGCCGTGGCAGGCCAAGAAAGGCAGCGGACGGACACTCAGCGTCAGCGGACCCGAACTCTATGCAGCAGCCCTACCTCCAGAACCTCGACGGCTAGCGCGCCGACCTGGCTGAGAGCGGCGTCGTGATCAGCCATCGACAGCAGTCCGTTCACGTGCGCCAGGAGTGGACGTTCGACGGTGCGGAACGACCCGAATCGGTCCTATTTCGTCTGTCGCGTGCGTTCCCGTCGCCATATCCATAACGCGGCCGCGACAAGAGCGACGTAGATGAGGACATCTCCTACGGGTATCTGTTCGCCCCGGGATATACCAGGCCCGACGGTAAGCAAGAGAGCAAGCCCGATGGCGAGCCCCCAAGCGGCAGAGAGTTTGAACGCTGATTCTCTCGGCTTCGGTCGTACCGTCTCCGGTTCATCGATTGCCGTTTCGGCTGGGCGGTGAAACGCGCCTGCCCTGTGGAGCAG
>JAGVUU010000062.1 GCA_019136105.1 Gammaproteobacteria bacterium | reverse complement strand
TCGAACGTGGCGCTGGCGGCGCCCGAGTCCGCGACGCGCGGCATCGCCTGGTTCGCGAGAGCCACGGCGCCGGACGGATCGAGCACGGTCTGGCGCACCGCGCTGATGTCGAAGCTGCCGAAGGGATCGCTGACCACGGCGCGCACGTGTGCCGTCGCGCCGGGGACGAACGGCGATCCGCCCGCGCCGCCCGGCCACGCGGCGTCGTAGGCCGCCACGCTGTCCACGTTGATGACCGTGGTCGAGTCGAGCACGACTCGCGAGTAGTTGCCCGTGCCCGTGCCGCGCGGGTGGACCTGTACCTGGTTGCCACTGCTGCCGGAGGTGACGCGAATCGTGAGCGTGAAGCTCGAGCCCGCCGGGAAGGGTGTGGCCGCTGCATTCGCAACCACGAAGACGAACTCGCCCGGCGTGGAGCCGGTCGGCGGCGAGATGGTCCGCGTCGCCGTACCGATCGTCCCCGTGACGCTGTTCGCCAGCGTGACCTGCACGGTGCGGTTGCCGCCGCCGCCCCCCGAGCGCGTCAGCCACAGCGGGATCGAAATGTTGCCCACCGCTACTGAGAACGGCTGCTGCAGCACCGGGGACAGCGTCCACGTCGCCGAGCCGCCGCCGCCGGCAATCGACTGGCTCGACTCGCCGGCCGGGGCCGGCACGCGCGAGAGGATCAACCCGGGCGTGCGCCGCAGGTACAGTGGCTTCAATCCCGCCGCCGGGATGCGCGACGGCGACACCACGAGTGGCGGCGCGGCCGGGCTGGCGCCCGGGCCGAAGGGATTCAGCACGCTCGCGACGTTGTCGATGGTCGCGCCCGGCGACAGACCCGTGGCCACGACGACATCGAACGCGACGCTCACGGTGCCGCCGGCCGGTACGCCGAGGCTGCCCACGTCGAGGAATCCGGTGCCGTTCGCGCCCGTGCCGCCGCCGGTCGAGGCGTTGGCGGCGCCCGCCGGCAGGCTCACGACGTTGAACCCGGTCACGTCGGAGGGGATGTCGTCGGTGACCCGAACGCCCGAGGCGGCAACGCCCGCCGTCTCGACCAGCGTGATCGTGTAGCGCAGCGTGTCGCCCGGATCGACCTCGCCGCCGTTCAGGTCGACGACCGACTTGGTCGAGGTCGAGAGATCCGGCGCGACGACCACGGTCGGGTCGCTTGCCGCGTTGTTCGCCGGGTTCGAGTCGAAGCTGGCGCTCGCCACCTGCGCGGTGTTGGTCACGCCCGGTGCGGCAGCGGCGCCGACGGCCACGGTCAGCGTCAGGTCCGGGGCGGACGCGCCGGCGTTCAGGGGCGGCGGGCGTGTGCAGGTGACGTCCTGGCCAGCGGCCGCGCAGGTCCAGCCGGTGCCGGTGCCCGACACGAAGGTGAGCCCGGCCGGCAACGTGTCCGTGACGGTGATGGTGTTGTCTTCGCGCTGGGCGGCGGCCGCATTCGCGACGCGCAGCGTGTAGGTGCCGTTCGCGCCGGAGACGAACGTGCCGGCGTGGGTCTTGCTGATCGACAGGTCCACGACCGGTTCGCTGGTCGCGCTCACGACCTGCGCCGCGAGCAGCACGAGGTCGCCGCCGGCCGAGAATACCGTGTTGGCCGAGGTCTGCCCCGGCGACAGCAAGGACGAGACGTCGAAGGTGTCCACGTCCACGCCGTAGCTGGTGCTCACGCCCGCGGAATTGACCGTGCCGTCGTACGGCTGCTGCAGTGGATCGCTGCCCGCGACGTTGATGCCGTCCTGCAGCACGGTGCCATTGAAGGTGAGCGCCTCGGAGAATCCGTTCAGCGACGTCGAGTTCTGCGGGTCGCCTTCCCAGGCGACGATCGCCATGCGCCCGTCGATGTTGCTCGCCGGGATGCGGAAGCCGTCCGGCGCGAGATTCAGCGCGCTGCCGCGGAACCACTGCAGGCCGTCGAAGACGTTGACCGCGCGCAGGCGCTCGTTCGGCGATCCGTAGATGACGACGAGGCCCCAGCCGGCAGTGACGGCCTGCGACGCGCAGTGCGGCGCGCCGGTGTTGACCGTGAGGCCGCCGAACGTGAACGAACCGTTGCCCGAGACGCGGGACGTCACGTCGGCGAAGCCGCCGAAGTAGGGGAAGTCGGTGCCGGCGTTGTTGAACGTGGCCTGGAACGTGCGGCTGGCGGCGATCGTGGCACCGTTCAAGGTGACCGTGCCGTCGACGGTGCTGCCCGAGCCACCCCAATACAGGTAGGCCGCGAGCACGCTCGCCCCGGCCGGCACGCCGCTCAACGACTGCGTGCTCGTGGCGCCGACCGTGCAGGCGTTGCCGGTGTTCGGCTGCGTGCGCAGCGACCCGCCGGTGACCACGAAGTTGATGTTGCCCGTGAAGCGCGCGTAGCGGGAGATGCTCGCCTGCTGCGCCTCGGCCGCGAGCGGACCGAGCGTGAGCAGGACGAGCCACAGGCCATGCAACCAGCGCGACATTCGAGCGGACATCCTTTGCCGCGGTGTCGGTCGCGGCGCGTGACATAAGCGGGCGCAGAGTAGATTCGGCGTGCGCGGCGGGGCGCGTGCGGCGTCACAAATCCTGCACATCGCCTCGACGCCGTCGAGCCGCGCGACCGGGGCCTGGCGCCGTGGATCGCGCAACTGCGGCCCGCATGGCGCCCGAACCGTGACGCCGTTCTCACTGTGGCGGGCTGCGCGGCCGCGCGGAGCGCGACGGGCTCGACAGTTACGTCGCGAACTTGAGCCCTGCGCGGGCGAAAGAAGACGCGCGTCACGATTCGGCTCCGGCCGTTTAACAAGAATCGCCGCCCGAAGGGATGCACAGGTCGTGCAACCCGCAGACCGCAGGGCAAGAACAACAATGGCACTTCGTTCCTTGGCGCCCCTGGTGCTCGCCGTGGTGGCCGTGCTTCCGGGCACGGCGCTGGCCGCCGGCACGCCCGCGGGCACCTCCATCCAGAACACCGCCACCGTGAGCTTCGACCTCGGTGGCACGCCGGTCGTGACCAGCTCGAACACCACGACGCTCACGGTCGCCGAGCTGCTCGACGTGGACGTGACGCTGCAGAGCTCGACGGTGACCGTCGGCGCCGGGGCGACGCAGCAGGAACTCGTGTTCCGCGTCACCAACACCGGCAACGGCCCGGAGCGATTCTCGCTGCTGGGCGAGAGCGTACTCACGGGCGACGACTTCGACCCGAGCCCGGCCAGCCCGTTCCTCTACTTCGACACCGACGGCAGCGGCGACCTCTCCGCCGGCGACACGCCGTACGTGCCGGGCAGCAACGACCCGCTGCTCGCGCCCGACGCCAGCGTGGTCGTGCTGGTCGTGAACGACATCCCGGGCAGCGTCACCAACGGCCAGCGCGGCCGCAGCCAGCTCGCGGCCGCTGCCGCGACCGGCACGGGCACGCCGGGCACCGTGTTCGCCGGCCAGGGCGAGGGCGGCGTGGACGCGGTCGCGGGGACGAGCGGCGGTGACGACGAGGGCTTCGGCGAGTACGTGGTCTCGGACATCTCGCTCGCCGCCGCCAAGTCGCAGGTGGTCACCGATCCCTTCGGCGGCGCGCGCCCGGTCCCCGGTGCGCGCATCACGTACGAAGTCGTGATCACGGCGACCGGCACCGGCACGGCCACCGGTGCCGTGTTCGCCGACCTCGTGCCGGCCGGCACCACCTACGTGCCCGGCAGCCTCCAGTTCAACGGCACCCCGCTCACGGACGCCGCCGACGCCGACGCCGGGCAGTTCAGCGCGAGTCCCGCGCCGTCCGTGCGCATCGCGCTCGGCGACCTCACGCAGGCCGACGGTCCGCAGACCGCGCGCTTCGACGTAACGATCAACCAGTGACCAGCAAGGGAAGGAGACAACCATGACGAAGTTCCATCGCATCGTGCTCGCCGGCCTCGTCGCGTTCGCGCCGCTCGGGGCGGCCGTCGCCGAGGGCTGCATCGAGCTGCGCACCGTCGCCGAGGTCGAGCAGCGCACCGTGGACGCGCAGGGCAACCTCGTCGTGCGCCGCGTGCCGGCCGCGAAGGTCGTGCCCGGCACGGAAGTGATCTGGACGGTGTCGGCGCGCAACGTCTGCCAGAAGGCGGCCGACGCGCTCACCATCGACAGCCCGATCCCCGAGCACATGGCCTATGTCGCCGACAGCGCGGCGGCGACGCGCGTGACCGTCAGCTACTCGCTCGACGGCCAGCGCTACGCCGGTGCCGAGGCGCTCACCGTGCGCGAGGCGGACGGCACCGTGCGCAAGGCGCGCGCCGACGAGTACCGCGCGGTGCGCTTCGCGATGAACGGCCCGCTCGGCGCCGGCCAGTCGATCAGCGCCCAGTACCGGGCGGTCGTCGAGTGAACGACGCGCCCTCGATTCCCCATTTCGAACACCCGTCGGCGGTCGGCAAGGCCCGCCGGCGGGCGCGTATTTCCTTGCCGCGTTCCATTCCCCTCGTTTCAGTCAGAAGGAGTGCATCGATGAAAGCAATCGTACGGCCGCTCGCCAGGGCAGGCCTCACGGTGGCTGCGTTCGCCTCGCTCGGGTTCGCGCAGAGCGCCTACGCCGTAGGTACTGCCGCCAACACCACGATCAGCAACACCGCGACCGTCAACTACACCGTGGGCAGCGTCAGCCAGACGCCGATCGAGAGCTCGCCCACCGGCAACACCACGCCGGGCACCGGCAACGGCGCGGCCACGACGTTCGTCGTGGACAACCGCATCGACTTCACGGTCACCGAACTGTCGGGCGGCAACACCGTCGTCAACCCGGGCGAGACCGGCGCCGTCACGGCGTTCACCGTGGCCAACACCGGCAACGCGCCGCAGGGCTTCGCGCTCACCGCGGCCAACGAGACCGGCACGGTCGTGTTCGGCAACACCGACAACACGGACGTGACGGGCTTCACGACGTTCGTCGACTCGAACGGCAACAACGTCTATGACCCCGGCATCGACACGGCGGCCAACATCGACACGTTGCCGGCCGATGGATCGGTCGTCGTGTTCGTGGTCGCCAACGTTCCGGTGACCACCAGCAACGGCCAGTTTGCCAACGTGTCGCTGACTGCCCAGGCAGCCGTGCCGGGCACGAACGGCGGGACGCTCGCCACCGAGACGGTCGGGGCGGACGATCCGAACGCCGTGGACGTCGTGTTCGGTGACGACGGCCGGGACAACTCCGAG
>JAGVUU010000332.1 GCA_019136105.1 Gammaproteobacteria bacterium | reverse complement strand
TTCGCCGTGCTCGTGACCGGGCTCGGCGTCTTCTTCCACGATCGCATCGCCGACGTGTTCGCGATCGAGACACGCCTCGGCCTCGGCGTGGCCATCATGCTGTTCTCCGCGGTGGCGTGGGCCGGTTACGCGCTCGCGCAGAAGCAGCTTCTCACGCAACTCGCGTCCGAACAGGCGCTGTTCCTGCTGTACCTCGGCGCCGTGCCGCTGCTGCTGTGGCCCGCGCACCTCGCGCAGTTGCTCGCGCTCGACGGCCTGCAACTCGGCATGCTCGCGTTCTGCTGCGCGAACACCGTGATCGCCTACGGCTGCTTCGCCGAGGCACTCGAGCACTGGGAAGTGAGCCGGGTGAGCGCCGTGGTGACCCTGGCGCCGCTCTTCACGGTGCTCGGGGTCCACGCCGCGGCCTGGGTGTGGCCCGACGCCGCACCGGCCGAAGCGCTGTCGGGCTGGAACCTGCTCGGCGCGGCACTGGTGGTCGGCGGCTCGATGACGACGGCACTCGGTGCGCGCAGCCGCGCTGCGGCACCCGCCCAGCCCGTGGATCGAGGGCGCGTCGCCTAGAGTCCGCCCGCGCTCCCGCCATTGGGCGTCCCGTCCGCCGCTGCGGATTCGGCGTCATCACCATCACGGCCGTCCCAGTTGGCGCCTGCAGGAAGCGTGTTCTCGACCTGCCGCGCAGCGGCGACGAAGGCGTCGTAGGTGACGCCGGGCCGTGACACGGGCACGGCCACGCCACGCGCATCGCCGATCACCTGGTCGGTGACGGTCCAGTCGATCGACCCGCCATGCGGCTCGGCGCGCTTGCGCATCTTGGCCGAAAGGGCCTCGTCGAGTTGCGTGTGGATCGGTGGCGACTTCGCCCCCTTTTTCTTTTTCGCCTTCGCCTCGAGCAACTCTTCGTGCGGCGGATAGGACTGCACGTAGAGGCTGTCGCCCTGCCAGCGATAGACGATCGGCTGGTTCACGACCGTCACCTTGGTGCCGACCGCGACCTGGTCGAACAGCACCACGACGTCCTCCGGGTACATGCGGATGCAGCCGTGGCTCGCGCGCAGGCCGACGCCGGCCGGCTTGTTCGTGCCGTGAATCAGGTAGCTCGGCCAGCCGAGGTTCATGGCGCGGTTGCCGAGCGGATTGTCGGGGCCGGGCGGCACGCGCGCGGGCAGCGGATCGCCCTCCGCCGCATGCTCCTTGCGCACCGACGCCGGCGGCGTCCAGTAGGGATCCTTGCGCTTCGAGACGATCTTCGTCGCACCCTCGGGCGTCGCCCAGCCCACCTTGCCGATGCCGATCGGGTAGGTGATCACGACGCGCTGACCGTCCTTGTCCGGCTTCGGGAAATAGAACATGCGCAGCGCGGCGAGGTTCACCACGACGCCCTCGTACGGCGCGTCGGGCAGCACGAACTGCGTGGGCAGCACGATGCGCGTGCCCTCGCCCGGCAACCAGGGATCCACGCCAGGGTTGGCGTTCACCAGTTCGTCGAAACCGAGGTTGAAGCGACGGGCGATGTCGGGGAGCGTGTCTTCCTGACGGGCGTAGGTGACCTGCAGCTCGCCCAGCACGCCCGTGGACTGCGGGTCGAACGGGAACGTGTGCGTGGCGAGCGGCGCGGCGAGCTTCGGCTTGGCTGGCTCGACGGGCACCGGTTCGGGCTCGGGCCTGAAGATGCTGCAACCGGCCAGCGCGACCAGCGCGACGAGCGCCGATGCGCGTGCCAGCCCGGCGCCCGGGCCCACGAGTCCTCGATGCATGGATCCCACCCCTTCCGGGCCCAATGCCCGGATCAGCTCACAACAGCGCCGGACGGTTGGGCAGCTCGTCTTCGTCTCGCTGCCCTGGGCGCTGCGGGTAGTGCGCGCCGATGATCCGTCCGACGTCCTCGACACCGGCGATCACGCCTTCGGCGTAGCGGCCGGCCCGGAACTCTCGCTGCATATCCTCGCACACTGTGGCCCACTCTGCCGCGGTGACACGGCCATTGAAACCGCGGTCGGCCACGATCTCGACGTCGCGGTCGGCAAGCAGTACGTAGACCAGCACGCCATTGTTCGCCTCGGTGTCACAGACGCCGAGTGCGGCGAACACTTCGAGCGCACGCTGGCGGGGCGACTTGCCGCTTGCGACTTCGCCCGGCTCGAGCCCGGCCTCGATGGCGACGCGGATCTCGCCCGAGTGCAGCTGCTCGGAGGCATCCACCGCGGCTTCGATGCGGCCGAGCGCTTCCGGTGGGAACGCGCGGTGCACGGCGCTGCGCGTCGCGAGCGTGTGCCTGAACCAGCGTGACCAGTCCATCGCCTACCAGCTCCCCGACGCGCCGCCGCCGCCGAAACCGCCACCGCCGCCGCTCCAGCCTCCGCCGAAGCCGCCACCGCCACGACCGCCGAAGCCACCGCCGAACCCGCCGGGATGACCCCAGCCGCCGCCGTGGCGACGGCTGTACCAGCCGCCGTGACCCGTGCCGCCGCCGCCACCCCCGAGACCGCCGAGCAGCGCGAGGATGAACGCGACGGCGCCCGCGCCGAGCGCGAGGCCGAGGATGCCGATCAGCAGCCAGGTGAGGAAGCCCACGGCGCCGCCCGTGGCAAACGCTCCGCCCACCCGGCCGAACATGCGCCGGAAGATCGAGCCACCGAACAGCGCGAGCACGAACAGGAACGGCAGCAGCTGGAACAGGCCCGGCACGCCCTCGGCCGGCGAACGACGCTCGGGCTCGGGCAGTGGCTCGCCCTCGATGACGCGCAGCATGCGGTCCACGCCCGTCGAGATGCCGCCATAGTAGTCACCGGCGCGGAACGCCGGCACGATGGCCTCGTCGATGATGCGATTGGCGATCGCGTCGGGCAGCACGCCCTCGAGGCCGTAACCCACTTCGATGCGCACGCGCCGGTCCTGCACCGCCACGAGCAGCAGCGCGCCGTCGTCCACGCCTTCACGGCCGAGCTTCCACGCCTCGGCGACGCGGATCGCGTACTGCTCGATTTCCTCCGGCTGGGTGGCCGGCACCACGAGCACTGCGACCTGGCTGCCCTTGGCCTGCTCGAACGCACGCAGCTTGGCATCGAGTGCCGCGGACTGGTCGGGCGTGAAGACGCCGGCCACGTCGGTGACCGGCGAGGTGAGCGGCGGAACGGCGACGAGCTCCTGCGCGTGCGCCACAGGCACGGCGAACAGGAGCAGGGCTGCCGCGGCGCGGGCCGCGGCAGCCAGGCGCGGGATCAATTCCCCGCCGGCGCCGGCGCGGGTTCCGGCGCTGCCTGCGGCGCGGGTGCCGGGGCCGAGAAATCGACCGTCGGCGGCTTCGCGATGGCCGCCTCGTTCTCGACGGTGAAATTCGGCTTGACCTTGTAGCCGAAGATCATCGCGGTGAGATTGGTCGGGAACCGGCGCACCGTCACGTTGAAGTCCTGCACCGCCTGGATGTAGCGGTTGCGAGCCACGGTGATGCGGTTCTCGGTGCCTTCGAGCTGCGCCTGCAGGTCGCGGAAGTTCTGGTCCGACTTCAGCTCTGGATAGCGCTCGACGACGACCATCAGGCGCGACAGCGCGCTCGAGACCTCGCCCTGCGCGGCCTGGAACTGCTTGAGCGACTCAGGGTCATCGGCGTTCACCTGCACCTGCGTCGCCCTGGCGCGCGCCTCGGTGACGCCCACCAGCACGGCCTGTTCCTGGGCCGCGAAGCCCTTGACCGTGTTGACGAGGTTCGGGATGAGGTCGGCGCGTCGCTGGTACTGGTTGACGACCTCGGCCCAGGCCGATTTCACCGTCTCGTCCTGCACCTGCAGCGTGTTGTAGCCGCAAGCGGAGAGGAACAGGCTCGCCACCGCGAGCAAGGCAACTCGAACGACACGCATGGCAGGGACTCCTTGTCGAACCCGTCAAAGCCCGGAGCGCATTATGGGGCAGGCGGCCGAAATCACCAGTCCCGGCCGCCGCCCCGACTGGCTCACCAGATGCGGACGAGCTGCCCCGGCGGCAGGTAGAGCTTGTCGCCGGGCTTCACGTCGAACGCCTGCTGGAACTGCGGCATGTTGCGCACGATGCCATTGGTCCGGTACTCGGACGGGCTGTGCGGATCGGTCACGAGGCGCTTGCGCAGCTCGTCGTCGCGGTATTTGCGCGCCCACACCTGCGCCCAGCCGATGAAGAAGCGCTGGTCGCCCGTGTAGCCGTCGATCACCGGCGCCGGCTCGCCGCCGAGCGCGAGGCGATAGGCCTTGTACGCCACCGACAGGCCGGAAAGGTCGCCGATGTTCTCGCCGAGCGTGAGCTCGCCGTTCACGTTCATGCCGGGCAGCGGGCTGAACGCAGCGTACTGGTCGACGAGCTTGCCGGCGTGGCCCTGGAAGCGCGTGTTGTCCTCCGCCGTCCACCAGTCGCGCAGCACGCCCTTGCCGTCGAACTTGCGGCCCTGGTCGTCGAAGCCGTGGCTGATCTCGTGGCCGATCACGGCGCCGATGCCACCGTAGTTCACGGCGTCGTCGGCATTCATGTCGAAGAACGGCGGCTGCAGGATGGCGGCCGGGAACACGATCTCGTTGCCGAGCGGATTGTAGTAGGCGTTGACCGTCTGCGGCGTCATGAACCACTCGGTGCGGTCCACGGGCTTGCCGAGCTTCGCGAGCTCGCGCTTCACGTTCACTTCGCGCGCGCGCTGCACGTTGCCCACGAGGTCGTCGGTCCGCACCTCGAGCCCCGGGTACTCCTTCCATTTCTCGGGATAACGGATCTTCACGGTGAAGCCGGCGAGCTTGGCATGCGCCTCGCGGCGCGTCTCGGGCCCCATCCACTCGAGTTCGTCGATCGACGTGCCGAACGCCTTGAGCAGGTTGCCCACCAGTTCGTCCATGCGCGCCTTCGCCTGCGGCGGGAAGTGCCGCGCCACGTAGGCCTTGCCGAGCAGGTCGCCCATGGCGTTCTCGGTCTCGTCGAGGCCGCGCTTCCAGCGCGGCTTGAGGGCCGGCGTGCCGGAGCGCGTGCGCCCGTAGAAGTCGAAGTGCCTCTGCACCACGGCATCGTTCCGGTATGGCGCATGGGCATCGATCGCACGGACCTGCAGGTAGTCCTTCCACGTGCCGAGCGGCACGTCCCCGAGCGCCTTGCCGACCTCGGCGAAGAAACTCGGCTGGCCGACCACGACCTGGTCGTGGCCC
>JAGVUU010000225.1 GCA_019136105.1 Gammaproteobacteria bacterium | reverse complement strand
GTTCACGCCGGGGGAGGCCACCTCGACCCGCGGCGTGGCCACGGCGACCCGTGCGAACCCATGTCGGTAGAGCGATTCGAACGGCGGCTGCGCTGCGCGGCGGGACTTGGCCATGCGGGGGCTCTAAACCATTGTCAGGCCGCCAGTTTCGGCCTCCCGGGGCGGGCCGGCAAGGGTGCAGTCCCCCCGAGATGCGAACCCGGTCACGCCGGGCGGGCGGGGCTTGGGGCTAGCCTGCCGGCAAGTTCAGGGTGGGATGACAGATGGCAGCCGACTTGTTCAAGCGAGCCAAGGCGCTGTTCGGGCGGGAAGCCCCCGAGCCGTCGCCGGCTGCGCCGCGGAAGGCGCCGAACAAGTTCCACGCGGTGACCATCGCTTGCGGTGCGCGGTCCTGCCCGGAGGCACGCGCATTGCAGGGACAACGGTTCCTGTCGCGCGAGGCGCCACCGCTGCCGCTCAAGAACTGTGGCTCGTCCAAGTGCGAGTGCCGCTACGAGCACTATGACGACCGGCGCAAGGGCAACCGCCGCGTGCACGATCTCGGCGTTTCGATCGACGGTTACGAAGGTGCCGAGCAGCGCGACAAGCCGAAGCGCGGGCGCCGCCAGTCAGACGGCCGCGGCGGATAAATCGGGGACATTCTCCTGAATATCCTGTGCACCGGGAAAATTAGGAGAATGTCCCCGATTTATCGCCCACGAAGGGGTTGCTGCGCCGCTCCTCGCCGAACGTCGACATCGGCCCGTGCCCGGGCACGAAGCGCACGTCGTCCCCGAGCGTAAAGAGTTTCTCGCGGATCGCGCGGATCAGCGTGTCGTAGTCGCCGCCCGGGAAATCGGTGCGGCCGATCGAGCCCGCGAACAGCACGTCCGGTCGGGCGCGAACTTGTCGCAGCGCTGGAAGCCGAACATGCGCGCTTGCTCCGGCAGCTGGTCGATCCAGAACTGGTCGCCGACGTGCGGGCCGACGATCGGCAGCTTGAGGCGGCGCGCGAGCTCGGCCGTGCCGCCAGCGTGGTCGATATGGGCGTGGGTGAGCAGGATCTGCTCGAGCCGCACGTCGTTCTCGCGCGCCGCTGCCAGCACCTGCTCGAGGTCGCCGCCCGGGTCGATGACTGCGCCCACCCCGGTGCGCGCGCACCAGACGATCGAGCAGTTCTGCGCGAACGGCGTGACCGGGATGATCGTGGCATTGAGCATCTCAGGCTCCAGGCTGCGCCGTGCCGCTGGCCGGCACACCCTGCACGCCGCCCATCAGCGCGAGGCGCATGCCGGCCTCGACCGACAACGACGTCGGCTCGATCGATTCGCGTGGCAGGAACACCGTGTAGCCGCCGATCATGTAGCTCATCGGCAGGTAGACCGCGACGAGGTCGTCGCCCTCGGCGACGCCCAGCGCCAAGCTCGATTCGGCCGTGACGAAGCCGATCGCCTTGCCCGGCCCGAACGGCACCAGCACGACGCGCTTCAGGTCGCTGCCCTTGCCCGCCGATGGAAAGAACGTCATGAAATCGCGGATCGCGACGTAGATGGTCTTCACCACGGGAATGCGCGCGAACAGCTCGTCGCTCAGGCGCAGCGCCCGCCGCACCACGTAGGCGTTCACGGCGAGGCCGGCGAGGTAGAGGACGACGAGCCCGGCGACGAGCCCGAGGCCGGGCCAGTAGGCGCTGTCGGGAATGAGCAGCTTCAGCACGCGCGAAAACAGCTGCTCCGTCGCCACGGCGAGCCAGTAGACCAGGTAGACCGTGAGCCCGACGGGCAGCAGCGCCACCAGGCCTTTCAGCATCGTGTTCCAGATCTTGCGCATGGGGATCCTCGCCGGGGCGGGCAGTATGCAGAGGCGCACGGCGCACCGCCACCGCGATGACGTATGATTCGCGCGATTCCCCGGACCGACGCGTGATGCACCTGAGATCGCGGCTCATCGCCTGCCTGCTGCTCGTTTTCTGTGCGACCCCGCTCGCCGCGAGCGACCGGCCCTACCTGCCGCCGGAAGTCGAGCGGGTGCTCGCCCAGCGCCGCATCCCGGGCACCAGCCTGAGCGTGCTGGTGCGCGAGATCGGCCGCGACGAGCCGCTCGTCAGCTACAACGCGTCCGTGCCGCGCAACCCCGCCTCCACGATGAAGGTGGTCACGACCTACGCGGCGCTCGAGTTGCTCGGCCCCGCCTACTCGTGGCGCACGCGTGCCTGGGCGACCGGGCCGGTCAATGACCTCGTCCTCGAGGGCCACCTGGTGCTCGAAGGCGGCGGCGACCCGTTCATGACCGCCGACCGCTGGTGGGGCTTCGTGAACGGCCTGCGCCAGGTCGGCATCGAACGCGTCACCGGCGACGTGGTGATCGACAATACTTACTTCCAGCACCAGGGCGACGACCGCGCGGCGTTCGACAACCGGCCGTACCGCAGCTACAACGTGCTGCCCGACGCGCTGATGGTGAACTTCCAGACCGTCAACGTGAGCGTCGTGCCGGACGCGGCCTCCGGCGCGGTGCGGGCGCGGGTGCATCCTTGGCCTGCGAACATGGTGGTGGAGAACTCCGTGCGGCTCGAGCGCGGGCCGTGCCGCCGCGGGTCGGGCGGCGTCGTGGTGGCGATGCCCGACGGCCCGTCCGGCAACCGCCTGAGCCTGGGTGGGCACTACGCGTCGGGGTGCGGCCCGTTGTCCGTCACGCGGGCCGTGATGCGCGCGCCCGACTTCGCGTTCGGCACGTTCAAGACCTACTGGCAGCAGTCGGGCGGCACGCTCGACGGCGGCATGCGCCTCGGTCCCGTGCCGGCCAACGCGCGACTCGTGTACACGCACGAATCGCTGACGCTCGCCGAGGTGATCCGCCTCGTCAACAAGTTCTCGAGCAACGTGATGGCCCGCCACCTGCTGCTCACGATCGGCGCCGAAAAGGCCGGCCGGCCGGGCACCACCGCCGCGGGCGCGCGTGCGATCGGCGAGTTTCTCGCCTCGCGCGGCATCCCGACCCGGGACCTCGTGATCGAGAACGGCTCCGGGCTGTCACGCACGGAGCGCATCAGCGCGCAGGGCCTGGCCGAGGTGCTGCTCGACGCCTGGAAGAGCCCGTACGCACCGGAATTCCAGGCTTCGCTGCCGCTCTCGGCGGTGGACGGGACGCTGCGCCGCCGCTTCCGTTCTCCCGACATGGAAGGGCGGCTGCGCATGAAGACCGGCAGCCTGCAGGACGTGAGCGCGCTCGCGGGTTACGTGAACGCCGCGTCCGGCAAGACCTACGTCGCCGTGATCATCCTCAACCACCCGAACGCCGAACTCGGCGCGGGCGAGGCCGTGCAGGTCGCGCTGGTCAACTGGGTGTTCGGCCGCTAGCGGGTACGGCCCGTCCTCATCCTTTGGTCGAATGTGCGTAAGGCGTGCCGCCGCTCGCTGGCTATACTTCGGCTTCGCCTGGCCGCGCCGAGGGCAGCGCATGGCTTACGACCGCAACAACGTCTTCGCGCGCATCCTGCGTGGCGAGATCCCAGCGCACAAGGTCTACGAGGACGCCCAAACGCTCGCGTTCATGGATGTCATGCCGCAGGCCGACGGCCACACATTGGTCATCCCGAAGGCCGAGGCCGAGAACCTGTTCGAAGTGCCGCCCGACGCGCTCACCGCCACCATCCTGACCACGCAGCGCGTCGCGCGCGCCGTGCAGAAGGCATTCGACGCGCCCGGCATCCTGATCGCGCAGCTGAACGGCGCGCCGGCCGGGCAGAGCGTGTTCCACATCCACTTTCACGTGGTGCCGCGCCACGAAGGCTTCGACTTGCGCCTGCACGCGCGCGACATGGCGGACCCCGCCGTGCTCGCCGCGCACGCGGCGCGGGTGAAGGCTGCGCTCGACTGAGCGCGGGCGGCGCCGATTACGACAGACGGGGAGAAGGCTCATGACCAAGCTCTACGAAGTGCCGGCGGAGTTCGCAGCGAAGTCCCGCTACCGCCGCGAGGACTACCAGCGGCTCTACGAGGAGTCGGTGCGCGACCCGGAGGGATTCTGGGGGCGCATGGGCAAGCGGGTGGACTGGGTGCGCCCGTACACGCGCGTGAAGGACGTGAGCTACGACGCCGCGAACTTCCACATCCGCTGGTACGAGGACGGCCAGCTCAACGTGGCGGCCAACTGCCTCGACCGGCACCTCGCCACGCGCGGTGACAAGACCGCGATCCTCTGGGAGGGCGACAATCCCGGCGAGTCGACGGCGATCACCTATCGTGAGCTGTACTACAAGGTCTGCAAGCTCGCCAACGCGCTCAAGGCGCTCGGCGTGCAGAAGGGCGACCGCGTCACGATCTACCTGCCGATGATCCCCGAGGCGGCCGTCGCGATGCTCGCCTGCGCGCGCATCGGTGCGATCCATTCCGTGGTGTTCGGCGGGTTCTCGCCCGATTCGCTGGCGGGCCGCATCTCCGACTGCGCCTCGACGGTGGTGATCACCGCCGACGAAGGCATTCGCGGCGGCAAGAAGGTGCCGCTCAAGGCCAACGTGGACCAGGCGCTGTCGAGCCCGGGCACGGAGACCGTGCAGCACGTGCTGGTGGTCAAGCGCACCGGATCCAACGTCGCCATGTACGGCCGCGACAGGTGGTACCACGAAGTCGTGGACGGCCAGCCGGACGAGTGCGCGCCGGTGGCGATGGACGCCGAGGACCCGCTGTTCATCCTCTACACGTCGGGCTCGACCGGCAAGCCGAAGGGCGTGCTGCACACCACGGGCGGTTACCTGGTCTATGCGTCGCTCACGCACGAGGCCGTGTTCGACCTGCACGAGGACGACATCTTCTGGTGCACGGCCGACGTCGGCTGGGTCACGGGCCACAGCTACGTCGTGTATGGGCCGCTTGCAAACGGCGCCACCTCGCTCATGTTCGAGGGCGTGCCGAACTACCCCGACTCGAGCCGCTTCTGGCAGGTGTGCGACAAGCACAAGGTCACGCTGTTCTACACCGCGCCCACCGCGCTGCGCGCGCTGATGCGCGAGGGCGAGGGCCCGGTGAAGAAGTTCTCGCGCAAGACGCTGCGCCTGCTGGGCACGGTGGGTGAACCCATCAACCCCGAGGCCTGGGAGTGGTACCACCGCGTGGTGGGTGATCACCGCTGCCCGATCGTCGATACGTGGTGGCAGACGGAGACGGGCGGCATCCTCATCACGCCGCTGCCGGGGGCGATCGCGCAGAAGCCGGGCTCGGCGACGCTGCCGTTCTTCGGCGTGAAGCCCGCGATCGTCGACAACGAAGGCCAGGCGCTCGAGGGTGCCTGCGAGGGCAACCTCGTGATCACCGACAGCTGGCCCGGCCAGATGCGCACGGTGTTCGGTGACCACCAGCGCTTCATCGACACCTACTTCAAGACCTTCCCCGGCCGCTACTTCACCGGCGACGGCGCGCGGCGCGACGAGGACGGCTATTACTGGATCACCGGCCGCGTGGACGACGTGCTCAACGTCGCCGGGCACCGGCTCGGCACGGCCGAGGTCGAAAGCGCACTGGTGGCGCACGCCAAGGTGGCCGAGGCCGCCGTGGTGGGTTGCCCGCACGACATCAAGGGCCAGGGCATCTATGCCTACGTCACGCTGGTGGTCGATGCCGAGCCCACCGAGGAGCTGCGCAAGGAGCTGCGCGAGTGGGTGCGGCGCGAGATCGGCCCGATCGCCACGCCCGACTTCATCCAGTGGGCGCCCGGCCTGCCGAAGACCCGCTCGGGCAAGATCATGCGCCGCATCCTGCGCAAGATCGCCGCCAACGAGCACGACCAGCTGGGCGACATCTCGACGCTCGCCGACCCGTCCGTGGTCGCGAACCTCGTCGCCGAGCGCATGAACCGCTGACCCGCCTGCTGGCGGCGGCCCAGCCTGTGACCATCGTCGCAGGCGCCCGGGCCGCCGCCCACCTCCCGCCTACGACCAATGTCGCAGAGGGTCCGCCCCGGACCCTTGCTAGATTCCCCGTCAACCCTGCACCGGGGAGGAGGGTAATTCGATGACGCCCGAAAACAGAAAGGCTTACTGGAAGCGCAACCTCAGCACGCTGCTCACGCTGCTCGCAGTGTGGTTCTTGGTGTCGTACGGCTTCGG
>JAGVUU010000200.1 GCA_019136105.1 Gammaproteobacteria bacterium | reverse complement strand
AGCATGTCGAAGCGTGCGAGATAGCGGATGCGGCGTTCCGCGCGCTTGCGCTCGGTGATGTCGCGCAGCACGAAGATGTGGCCCTGGAACCCGGGGTCTGCGCTCGCGATCGTCGATGCGTTCACCGACACGGGGATGGTCTGCCCGCGCGCCGTGGCGACGACCGTCTCGCACGGCGCGCCGAGCGCACGCTCGATCGAGAAGGAGGGCGCGTGCGGTTCCGCGATCAGGGACTCGAAGTCCGCGCCGATGAGATCGGCCGCCGGGCGCCCCAGCAGTTCCGTCGCGGCGTTGTTGACCGTGCGGATCCGGCCGTCCGGCGCGGTCACGAGCACCGTGTCGCTCATGCTGTTCAGCACGGTGTCGAGGTAATCGCGCGAGATCGTCGTGCCGGCCAGCGTCTGGCGCATGCGCTCCAGCGACGCCTCGAGCGCCGAGATCTCGGGCACGCCGCTCGGCGGCACCGGCTCGGCGTGCTCGCCACGGCCGATCCGGTCGGCGCTGGTCATGAGCGCCGCCATCGCGCGGTCGATCCGGTCGATGAGCACGGCGGTGAGCCACGCGGCGAGCAAGGTCAGTGCGATGCCCGCGCCGACGATCAACAGCGGCCCGACGGTGAGGCGTTCGCTCAGCGCAAGCGTCACCGCGACTGCGCCAGTCAGCAGCAGGCCCACGACCAGCACCGTGAGTACGTAGCGCGTCTTGAGTCGAATGCCGTTCACTGCCGGCCAGCCTGTCCGCGAGGCGCCCGCGTGCGACGCCCGAGTTGTTCTAGTGTCCGTCGACCAAGGTGACATCATAGTCCCGTCGCGCGTGGCGCGGCGAGCGCAGAAAGAACCGGATCTGCATGAATTTGTGGCAATTTTTCCGACAGTGGCGAATGTGACACGGTGCACGGGCGCGGCTGCGGAGTCCGGTATGCTTCGGGCCGGGACCCGCGACGCATGAACGAACTGGAACTGACCGGGCGCGCCCGGACGCACATCGTCGACCTGGACAGGCCGCGCTGCGCACTGCATTACGCGGCGGCGACCTCGTTTCTCGCCATGCGTGATGCCGCGGCGGGCGCGGGTATCGACCTCGCGGCGGCCTCGAGCTTTCGCGATTTCGACCGCCAATTGCACATCTGGAATGCCAAGTGGACGGGCGAGCGACCCCTGCTCGACCGGCAGGGCCAGCCGCTCGTCGCGGCCTCGCTCGACGAAGCCGCCCGCATCGACGCCATCCTGTGCTGGTCGGCCTTGCCGGGGGGCAGCCGCCACCACTGGGGCACCGACTGCGACCTGATCGACGCCGCTGCCCTGCCCGAGGGCTATCGCGTGCAGCTCGTCCCGGAAGAGTACGCACCCGGCGGAGTGTTCGGGCGGCTCACCGCCTGGCTCGACGAGAACATGGCGCGCTTCGGGTTCCACCGGCCATACGCGTCGGCGGGATGCGGCGCCGGCGTGGAGCCTTGGCACGTGAGCTACTGGCCGGTGGCGCACGACGCACTCGAGGCCCTGACGCTGCCGGTGCTGCGCCGGGCGGTGGCCGGCAGCGCAATGCTCGGCAAGGAACAGGTGCTCGAGCGGCTGCCCGAGATCTATACGCGATTCGTCCTCGCGGTCGATTCGCCCCGGGCTAACTCCGGTCGCGCATCCTCGCGACTCGCCTGACGAACCACGCCGGGAACAGCCGCTTCAGCCGCCACGCCAGGCGGTACTTGCCCGGCCACACGATGTGCAGCCTGCCGCCCGCGGCCGCCGCGAGGATCGCCCGCGCGGCACTGGCGGCGTCTTCACCGGAGCTCTGCATGATGCGCTGGGCCATGGCGCGCTGCTCGTCCGGCGCGCGCATCGTCGCCAGCAGGTGGGTGCTGAAGAAGCCGGGCATCGCAACCGAGGCCTGGATGCCCGTGCCCTCGAGTTCCGCTGCCAGTGTTTCGGTGAGCGAAATCACGGCCGCCTTCGTCGCGTTGTAGGCCGACATCTGCGGGGCAGCCGCGAATCCAGCGGAACTCGCCACGTTCAGTACGAGGCCCGTCCCGGCGGCCCGCAGGTGGGGCACGGCGGCCTGGCAACCCCAGACCACGCCGAACAGGTTGATGCCCGTGATCCAGCGCCAGTCCGACGGTGGCGTGGTCTCGACCGGGCCGGCCGCCGCGACGCCCGCGTTGTTCACCATCACATCGAGTCCGCCTGCCCGGTGCACGAAGTCCCCGACCGCCGTTGCGACGGACGCTTCGTCCGCGACGTCGCCGGCGTAGGTGTGCGGCATGGCGCCCGCGGCGCGCAGCGCCGCCTCTGCTTCCGCGAGCCGCGGCGCGGAAACGTCGAGCAAGCCGAGTTGCCAGCCCGCAGCGGCGAGCTCGGTGGCAATGGCCCGGCCGAGCCCGCTGGCGGCGCCGGTGATGAATGCGCGCTTTCCGGGGAAGCGGCGGGACAGTATCGTTACGGCCTGTGTTTCGCTCATCGCGCAATGCTACCTGCGACGGCCCCGACACGCGCAAGGTCTACACCGCGGAGTCGGTGGTGGAGATTGCGCACCTGCGCAACCTGCTCGAGTCGGCCGGCATCCCCTGCGACGTGCGCAACGACCGCCTCGGCGGCGTCGTGGGCGAGATCCCGTTCGTCGAGTGCTGGCCGGAGCTGTGGGTGCGCCGCAGCGGCGACGTGCTGCGGGCACGGGGCCTGATCGACGAAGCGCTGCGCCCCGCCCCGGAGGCCGTGGCCTGGGTCTGCCCGGGCTGCGGCGAGCGCATCGAACCGCAGTTCGCTCAGTGCTGGCATTGCGCCGCCGCGCCGGAGCCCGAACCTTGACCACCCTGACGATCGCCAGCCGATTCAAGGGACCGCCGGAGTCCGGCAACGGCGGCTATGTCTGCGGACTGGTCGCAACGTCCCTGCAGGCCGACATCAAGGTACGGCTCGTCGCCCCGCCACCGCTCGAGACGCCGCTCGATCTTGCGCCGGACGGCGAGGGCCAGTGGGTGCTCTCGTCCGCTGCGGGCCCAGTGGCGCGCGCCCTCGCAGGGCGCCTCGAACTCGACGTGCCGAGTCCGCCGCAGTACGTGCAGGCCGTTTGGGCCTCGCAGCACTACCCGGGCTTTCGCGAGCACGCGTTCCCCGACTGCTTCGTCTGCGGTCCCCATCGCCGCCGCGGCGACGGGCTGCGCATCTTCCCAGGCATGCTCGACAGGGGCATCGTCGCCGCGCCGTGGTTACCGGCCGACAACCTCGACGCCGGCGACGGCAAGGTGGGCGTTGAGTACCTGTGGGCGGCGCTCGACTGTCCCGGCTACTTCGCAGTGTCGGGTGCGCGACGCGTCATGGTGCTCGGCGAGATGCAGGCCCACGTCGATCGACGCGTCCACGTCGGCGAAGCCTGCACGGTGATCGGCTGGAAGATCGCCGCGGACGGCCGCAAGCACGTTGCGGGCACCGCGATCTTCGACGAGGACGGGGAGTTGTTCGCGAGGGCCAGGGCAATCTGGGTGGAGCTGAAGTGACTAGTGATTAGTGATTAGTGATTGGTGATTGGTGAATAGTGATTAGCAAGAGGCCAGCTGGGCCGGCCCTCCTACTATTCACCATTCACTAATCACCATTCACTAGTTGCGTCGCGCCAGCGCGATCACGATCGCGCCCGCGACGCTGAGGACGACCCCCGGCCAGGGATCGAAGCTCACCGCGAGCCACACGAGACCGCCGAGCAGCGTGACGGCACCGACGAGGGTGGTGTCACGCCGCCGGGTGCTCGCGCGCAGCTCGGCGCGCAATTCTTCGATGCCCGGCTGCTCGACTTTCAGCCGCAAGTTGCCGTCGGCGGCCTGCTGCACTGCCTGCTGCAGCACCTGCGGCAGCATGCGCAGGGCCTCGCTCAGGTCGGGCAGCTGGCGGCGCAACTGGCTTGCGAGGTTGCGGCCGCTCAACCGGTCGGACGCCCACTCGCGCAGGATCGGCTGAGCGGTCTTCCACAGGTCGAGGTCGGGGTAGAGCTGGCGGCCGAGGCCCTCGATCTGCAGCAGCGTCTTCTGCAGCAGGATGAGCTGCGGTTGCACCGTCATCTGGAAGCGGCGCGCGACCTCGAACAGGCGCATCAGCACCTGCCCGAACGAGATCTCGGACAGGGGCTTGTTGAAGATCGGCTCGCACACCGTGCGCACGGCGGTCTCGAGCTCGTCGACCCGTGTGTCGGCGGGCACCCAGCCGGAGTCCACGTGCAGCTGCGCGACCCGGCGCCAGTCGCGCTCGAAGAACGCGAGGAAGTTCTCCGCGAGGTAGTGCTGGTCGCGCGCGGTGAGCGTGCCCATGATGCCGAAGTCGACTGCGCAGTACTTCGGGTACTCGGGGTCGTCGAGCTGCACGAAGATGTTGCCCGGGTGCATGTCGGCGTGGAAGAAATTGTGCCGCAGCACCTGCGTGAAGAAGATCGTCACGCCGTTCTCGGCGAGGCGCTGGATGTTGGCGCCGCGGCGCCGCAGCTCCTCGAGGTCGCTGATGATCACGCCGCGGATGCGCTCCATGACCATCGCCTCGGGCCGGCAGTAGTCCCAGTACACCGCGGGCACGTGCAGCAGCTCGTTGCCGGCGAAATTGCGCTTCAGCTGCGCGGCGTTGGCGGCCTCGCGCATCAGGTCGAGTTCGTCGAGGATGGTCTTCTCGTATTCCTTGACGACTTCGACCGGGCGCAGCCGGTGGCCCTCGCGGGCGTAGTCGCGCGCGAGCCGCGCGAACACGTGCATCACCTCGAGGTCGCGCTCGATCCTCTCGCGCACGCCGGGGCGGATCACCTTCACGACCACGTCCTCGCCGGTGCGCAGCTTCGCCACGTGCACCTGCGCGATCGAGGCGGCCGCGAGCGGCGCCTCGTCGAACTGCTCGAAGACCTCCGTGACCGGGCGGCCGTAGGCGCGTTCGACGATGGCGCGCGCCTCGTGGCCGGGGAACGGCGGCACGCGGTCCTGCAGCTTCTCGAGCTCGTCGGCGATGTCCGGTGGCAGCAGGTCACGGCGCGTCGACAGCGCCTGGCCGAACTTCACGAAGATGGGCCCAAGCTCCTCGAGCGCGAGGCGGATGCGCTCGCCCCGAGTGCCGCCCTTGCGGCGTTCGAACCACGTGGCCGGCGACAGGTAGAACGCGAAGCGCAGCGGCCGGAACAGGTGCGTGGCGAGGATGATCTCGTCGAGCCCGTGGCGGACGAGCACGCGCTGGATCTGGAGATGACGCGGAGACGCATGAAGAAGGGGGTAGGGGGTAGGGGATAGGGGATGGGGGGTGAGGCCGGAACGGAGCGCGCTGTCGCGCTATTTCGCCGCCGTGCGGCGGGTGGCTTCGAGCCGGGCGAGCTTCGCTTCGAGACGCTCGGTGGCGTCGCGCAGCCGGTCCACTCCTTCGAGGAATTCGTCGACCTCGACGCGCGTGGGCACGTCGCGGCCTTCCTCCTGCAGGTACTCGACCACGCTGCCGGTGAACGACCCTGCTGCCTTGCGGCCCCAATCGAGGAAACCACGGGCGACGTTTGCGACGCGACGCGCGGCGACGTCGCCCATGACCCGGGCCAGCTCCTCCTCGAAATCGGGTTGCGCCTGCTCCAGCAGGTCGCGGAACTTCTGCGCCACCTCCGCGTCGCCCTCGATGCGCACGCCGCCCTTGCGCAGCGCACCCTCGGCCTTCGGCCCTGCCAGTGCGAGCAGTGCGATCGGCGTGCCGGAGAGGCTTGCGTCCGTGGTGCCGTCGTGACGCGAGGTGATCGCGAGGCGCCCGCCATCGGCGCGGAAGAAGAACGCGAGCGGCGTGCCCTCGACGGTGAGCGACATCACGCGCCCGTCGAGCTGGCGTGCCAGTGCTTGCGCGCGCCGCGACTCTGCGACGTTGCGGTTCAGGATCGATTCGAGGCGCTCGAGCAGCATGTCAGTACCGGAAGCCCTTGTGCAGGGCCACGATGCCGCCGGTGAGGTTGTGATGGCTCACGTCCTCCAGGCCGGCCGCCTGCATCATGCCCTTCAGTGTTTCCTGGTCGGGGAACTTCCGGATCGACTCGGCGAGGTACTGGTAGCTGTCGGAGTCGCCGGCCACCTTCGCCCCGAGCCAGGGCAGCACGCTGAACGAGTACACGTCGTAGATGGGCTTGAGGCCCGGCACCACGGGTTTCGAGAACTCGAGCACCAGCAGCCGGCCGCCCGGGCGCAGCACGCGCCGCATCGAGGCGAGCGCCGCCGGTTTGTCGGTGACGTTGCGCAGGCCGAAGGCGATGGTGACGCAGTCGAAGCTCTGATCCGCGAACGGCAAGCACTCGGCGTTCGCGAGCGAGAACCGGACGTTGCGCATCAGGCCCCGGTCGAGCAGCCGGTTGCGGCCCACGCCGAGCATCGCCTCGTTGATGTCGGAAAGCACCACGAGCCCGCGTTCGCCGACCTGGCGTGCCATGCCTGCGGCGATGTCGCCGGTGCCGCCGGCGACGTCGAGCGCTGCCTGGCCGGGCCGCAGCCCCGTCTGTCCGAGCGTGTAGCGCTTCCACAGACGGTGCACGCCGGCCGACATCAGGTCGTTCATCAGGTCGTACTTGTCGGCGACCGAGTCGAAGACCGCACGGACGTGCTTCGCCTTCTCGGCGGCCGGCACTTCCTTGTAGCCGAAGTCCACCGTGCCGGGCTTCGGATCGCGCGGGGTCTGGGGGGCGTTCTCGCTCATAAGACCCGCCATTCTACGCGGATAGCCGCCAAATCGTCGGCACGTGGTCCGGCCCGGGGTGCGGCCCGGTCGTATCGCCGGGGACGCCGTGAACCCATCCATGGGGGCTCGCGCGCGGCGTCCATGCCGCGTGACGCCCCGGGATACGACTGGGCCCCACCCCGGGCCAGGCAACGTTCGCCGAGTTACAGCTTTTTCCGCTGCGGCACCGGCGTCGGATACGGCAGGCCGAGCTTCGCGAGCCGCTCGAGGTAGCCGAACCACTTCTCGCCGAACGTGGTGCCGAGCTCGTGCAGGT